>JAUSAO010000089.1 GCA_030652475.1 Gallionella sp.
CTCACCCAGCGCTTCCCCGCCTCAAAACGGTAGCCCAGAAACTCGAATCCTTGCCCCTCTATCCGGCAATCCCCGATATGGGTCTTGTCAGGATGTAAGGTCAAGCCGTTTGCTTCGACCCACGCCCTGACTTCTTCCAGTGCCGTGCGCGCTTGTTCCGCGCTTTCGCACAGGATTACGAAGTCGTCGGCGTAGCGCACCATGCGATAGCCCAGTTTTGTCATTCTTTCGTCCAAGGGGTGCAAGTAGAGGTTCGCCAGCAACGGGCTGATGACCGCGCCTTGCGGCGTGCCTCCCGCAGGCGTCCATCTCTCCAGTCCCTTTACGATGTCCTGTTTCAACCACCCCGCCAGCAATTCCAGCAGGCGACCATCACTAATCCGCTCTTCGACCCGTTCTTTCAGCAGAGTGTGCGGGATACTATCAAAGTAGCCTTTCAGGTCGGCATCCACCACATGGGTATAGCCTTCCTTAAGATACCCGTCTACTTCTCGCAGCGCGTCTTTGCAGCCTCTTCCCGGTCGGAATCCATAACTCATCGGCAGAAATTCTTTCTCAAAGATGGGTTCGATCACCCGCTTTACCGCTGTCTGGACAATTCTGTCCTTGACGGTGGGAATGCCTAACGGGCGCGTTTTGCCTCCCGCTTTGGGAATTTCCACACGTCGCACGGCTTGCGGTTGATACCGCCCCTCCTCAAGGTCTTTCGCCAATTCGTTCAGATACCATTCGGCATGCGCCGCAAATCCTTCGATGCTTTGCCCGTCTATTCCCGCCGCACCCTGATTGTTTTGCACTTGTTCCCAAGCCGACTGGAGTGTGCTCGGACGATAAACCTTGTCGATCAAGCTGAACCATTTATGACCTTTGACACCGTTACCCAGTGCCGCCAACATGCGTTCCGTCCAGATAGTACGATCCACCCACGCCCATTCGGCAGGGGCAGTCTTAGCTTGTTTAGCCTTAACAGGCACTTCCGCTTCGTAGCTCACGCTTTCGTCTTCTCCATTCTT
>JAUSAO010000096.1 GCA_030652475.1 Gallionella sp.
AAACTTCGCGCAACTGGCAGGCCAGGAGCATGTCGTCAGGGCGCTGGGCAACGCGCTTACACAAAATCGGCTGCATCATGCCTATCTGTTTACCGGTACACGCGGGGTGGGCAAGACGACTATCGCGCGCATTTTTGCCAAGTCGCTGAATTGTTTGGCAGGTATCACGGCCACGCCGTGCGGTGAATGCAGTGCCTGTCGTGAAATTGACAGCGGTCGTTTTGTCGATTTGATCGAGTTGGATGCAGCCTCCAATACCCAGGTGGATAACATGCGCGAACTGCTGGAAAGCGCGCTGTATGCGCCGACCAGCGGTCGTTTCAAGGTGTATATCATCGATGAAGTGCATATGCTCTCCAAATCTGCCTTCAACGCGATGTTGAAGACGCTGGAAGAGCCTCCCGCGCATGTGAAATTTATTCTGGCCACCACTGACCCGCAGAAAATCCCGGTCACCGTGTTGTCGCGTTGTTTGCAATTCAATTTGAAACAACTGCCGCCCGCATTGATCGTCACGCATCTGCAACATGTGCTGGAGCAGGAGAATATTGCTTACGAACTGGGCGCGCTCAATCTGGTCGCGCGCGCTGCGCAGGGCAGTATGCGGGATGCGCTGAGTCTGATGGATCAGGCGATTGCCTTTTCGCTGGGCAAAATAGAAGAGGCCGCGATGCGCGCCATGCTGGGCGCGATAGATCAGAGTTATTTGTTTGATTTGCTGACGGCCTTGCGCGAGCAAAATGGCGTTGCGCTCATTGGGGTTGCCGATAATATGGCATCGCGCAGCATCGCCTTTGAAGCGGCTTTGCAGGATATGGCCTCGCTGTTGCATCGCATCGCGCTGGCGCAGACTGTTCCCGGGGCGATTGCCGACGATGAGCCGGAGCGCGTGCGCTTGCTGGAGCTGGCACAATGCTACACGCCGGAGGAGGTGCAGCTGTTTTATCAGATTGCCATACACGGGCGTGCTGAAATCGACTTGGCACCTGATGAATATGCCGGTTTTACCATGACGCTGTTGCGTATGCTGGCGTTTGCACCCTCCCGGGTACAAGCACCCTCCCGGGTACAAGCACCCTCCCGGGTACAAGCACCCTCCCGGGTACAAGCACCCTCCCGGGTACAAGCACCCTCACGGGTACAAGCGCCGTCGCGCAGTGGTTTGCCTGCGCAAGCGGCACAGGCCGTTATCCGGCCATCCGCGCCATCCGGGCAATCCGGGCAGCCACGGATCACTCCGCAAGTCGCACCCGGCCAGTCGGTTCCTATTCAGCCGCCAGAGGCCGTGCCGGTTGAATTGACCGCTCCCGTGCACGCCCCGATCAAAAGGGACGCGTCGGAGGTCGTGCCGGACTGGGGTATCCTGTTGGGACAGTTGAACGTACAGGCCATGGCGCAGCAGCTGGCCAAGCACTGTGTGCTGGAAACGGTGACGGATCAGCTAGTCGTTCTGCGTCTGGCGCAGGAACATAAGCATTTGCAGACCAAGATAGCGGCCGATAATTTGCAGACCGCATTGAGCGCTTATTTTGGCCATCCCGTAAAACTGAGCATCGTGTTGGGGAAAATCGAAGTTGCAACGCCAGCCAGAATCGAACATCAGAACAAACAAGTCAGGCAGCAGCAGGCGAGCGATTCCATAGCGCAGGATGTTTTTGTGCGCGAAGCACAGGCTCAGCTGGATGCTAATCTGCTGACAGAATCAATTAAACCGGTTTAATCAAGAGGATAGGAGTGACAGTATGATGAAGGGCGGATTGGGTGGCTTGATGAAACAGGCCCAGCAAATGCAGAAAAATATGCAGCAGGCACAGGCTGAATTGGCTACCGTGGAAGTCGAGGGGCAGGCGGCATCCGGTATGGTGAAAGTGACGATGAGCTGCTCGCATGACGTACGTCGCCTGTCGCTGGATGACAGCATCTTGTCTGATAAGGAAATTCTCGAAGACTTGATCGTGCTGGCATTGAACGATGCGGTGAAAAAAGTGGCTGCAACAACAGAGCAGCGCATGAGCGGATTCGGTGCCGGGATGGGTTTGCCGCCCGGGATGAAATTACCTTTTTGATGGTTTCTTCACATCTTGATGAGCTGATTTCCGCCTTGCGCTGCTTGCCAGGCGTAGGGCCGAAGTCCGCGCAGCGCATGGCATATCATTTGTTGCAGCGTGACCGTGACGGCGCATTGCATCTGGCGGTCTCATTGCAGCGGGCGGCCGAAAACATTCAGCATTGTTCACGGTGCAATAATTTTTCCGAGCAGGAAATGTGTGGCCTGTGTGCTTCTACGAAACGCGATGAGAGTTTGTTGTGTGTGGTTGAGATGCCGGCTGACTTGCTGATGATAGAGCAAACACAGTGTTATCGCGGTATGTATTATGTCCTGATGGGCAGGTTGTCGCCCCTGGATGGCATAGGCGCAAAGCAGTTGTATCTGGATCGTCTGGTCAAACGGGTGCAACAACATCCCTGTGAAGTGATACTGGCGACTAATTTTACGGTTGAAGGCGATGCGACTGCGCACTATTTAGCAACCTTATTGCAATCGCAAGGTGTTAAAGTATCGCGTATTGCGCGTGGCTTACCGGTTGGCGGTGAGTTGGAGCAGGTGGATAGTGGGACATTGGCGCAAGCTGTGTTGGAAAGACGTGAGTTGACGGTATGAATGAGCAGGGCGAAAAATTACAGAAGGTGTTGGCCCAGGCGGGTTTTGGTTCGCGCCGTACCATGGAGGAATGGATTGCGGCGGGGCGCGTCAGCGTGAACGGCGAGCCAGCTACTCTGGGGATGCGTGTGTTGCCGGGTGATCTGGTAAAGACCGAGCGCCGTACGATACGCGTGGGCGAGCGTGATCATAGCGCGCGCGTGTTGCTGTACCACAAGCCGGAAGGCGAGATCGTCAGCCGCGACGATCCTGAAAAGCGTGCCAGCGTGTTCGATAAACTGCCCAAACTGCGCGGGCAAAAGTGGATCGCCATCGGGCGGCTGGATTTTAATACCAGCGGCTTGTTGATTTTTACGACTTCAGGCGAGCTGGCCAACCGCTTGATGCACCCGCGTTTCGAAGTGGAGCGCGAATATGCGGTGCGCGTGCAGGGAACCATGAGCGATGAGCAAATCAATCAGGTGCTCAAGGTGGGCGTGGAACTGGAAGATGGTCTGGCTACCTTTGATAAGCTGGAAGATCAGGGGGGCGAAGGTTATAACCACTGGTATCGGGTGATGCTAAAAGAAGGGCGCAATCGCATTGTGCGGCGTACTTTTGATGCACTCGGACTGCCGGTCAGCCGTTTGATGCGCGTACGCTTCGGTATAATTAACCTGCCGCCGCGCTTAAAGCGCGGCATGACTGCCGAGTTGGGTGAGGGTGAGGTCGCGCAGGTGCTGGAGTGGGTAGGCCTCACGGGTGAGGTCAATGAGCCGGTACAGGATGAGACTGCGCCGGATTCGTCTGAACAGAAGTCATCCGAGCCGCGTCGTCCGGTTCGCGCCGCTGGCAATCGGCCCCGTAGCGGTAACCGGACGAGTAGCGGTGGTCGTCCGGGTGGGGGAAGTCGAACGGGGAACCGCAGTCGCTAACTACGGTCGTTTCCTGGCCGGTCTTGAATCGGCGAACGGTTTAGGGAAACGCTGATTAAATCGTCTTTGCGAGGAGCGTAGCGACGTGGCAATCCAGAATTCATTTGATAATCAACATCATGGATTGCCACGCTACGCTCGCAATGACAGTTTTGGTGAATAAATCAGCATCTCCTTAGCT
>JAUSAO010000097.1 GCA_030652475.1 Gallionella sp.
GCTTAGTCAATACTTAGTTGTTTCATCAGGCGGGAACCCAGTTAGATAAAGGCACTGGATCCCCGCTTTGCGAGCAGCCGCTTTGCGACTTGCCTGCTTACCCCTTTGCGCGGGGATGACGAATAAATCAGCATCTCCTTAGTAATCGTAAGACGTAAGTTGCTAGTTTATGTTGTCGCTTCGCGGCATTCATTCAAAAACACGAGCACTTGTGCAACATGTTTTGTGGGAATGCCCTTCATTCAGGAATAGGCGATTTATCGCCTTACATTCCATGGGAAGACCCCTGCGGTCTCATTCAGGAATAGGCGATTTATCGCCTTACATTCCATGGGAAGACCCCTGCGGTCTTGCGGCATTAACTAACGTCTAACGTCTAACGACTAACGACTAATCAATATGATAATTCGGCGCTTCCTTGGTGATCTGTACGTCGTGCACATGCGATTCGCGGATGCCGGATGAGCTAATTTCGACGAATTCCGCCTTGGCATGCATGATCGCGATATCGGCACAGCCCAGATAGCCCATGCTGGCGCGCAGACCGCCCATCAGTTGATGGATCACGGCCAGAACACTGCCTTTGTAGGGCACGCGACCTTCCACACCTTCCGGCACCAGTTTGTCCTGATTGCTTTCGCCTTCCTGGAAATAGCGGTCGGACGAACCTTGCTGCATCGCACCCAGACTGCCCATGCCACGATACGATTTGTACGAGCGTCCCTGGAACAATTCGATTTCACCCGGCGCCTCTTCGGTGCCGGCAAACAATCCGCCCAGCATCACCGTGTGCGCACCGGCAGCAATGGCCTTGGCAATATCACCGGAGTAGCGTACGCCACCATCGGCGATCAACGGCACGCCTGTCCCCTGCAAGGCTGTCGCCACATTCTGAATCGCCGCAATCTGCGGCACACCGACACCCGCGACGATACGCGTGGTGCAAATTGAACCGGGGCCGATACCCACTTTCACCGCATCTGCCCCGTGATCTATCAGGGCCAGCGCCGCTGAACCCGTGGCGATGTTGCCGCCGATCACTTCAACATTAGGGAAATTGGTCTTGACCCACTTGACGCGATCCAGCACGCCCTGCGAGTGTCCGTGCGCGGTATCCACCACGATCACATCCACGCCCGCCTCAGCCAGCAAGGTCACGCGCTCTTCCGTGCCTTCACCCACGCCAACCGCCGCGCCTGCACGCAACCTGCCCCGGCTATCTTTGCTGGCCAGAGGATGCTCGCTGGATTTGAGGATGTCTTTCACTGTCATCAGACCGCACAGCTCAAACGCATCATTCACCACCAGCACGCGCTCAAGCCTGTGCTGATGCATCAGATTGCGCGCCTCTTCCAGGCCGGTATTTTCCTTGACGGTAATCAGACGCTCGCGCGGGGTCATGATATTTTTAACCGGTTGATCCAGATTGTTTTCAAAGCGCAGATCGCGGTTGGTGACGATACCCACCAACCGCTTGCCTTCCACTACCGGCAAACCGGAAATCTTGTGCTGACGGGTCAGAATCAAAACATTGCGCACCGACATGTCGGGCGTAATGGTGATGGGGTCTTTAACCACACCGCTTTCAAAGCGTTTGACTTTGGCCACTTTGGCCGCTTGCTCACGGGAAGACATGTTCTTATGGATAATGCCTATCCCGCCCTCCTGCGCCAGCGCAATCGCCAGACGCGCACCGGTAACAGTATCCATCGCGGCTGAGAGCAACGGGATATTGATGCTGATATTGCGCGTCAGTTGCGTACGCAGGCTGACATCGCGCGGCATGACATTAGAGTAGGCAGGAACGAGCAGAACGTCGTCAAAGGTTAGTGCTTTTTGAATGATGCGCATATTGAACTGCCCTCGGCATAACCAGCGACTTGGCTATCGTCTTTTGATAGCCTAGTCGAATGGCTAGTAGTTTTATCAAAACGCGCATTATACGCATCAAGGGCGAACGGGTAAATCAACCCGTTGCACACAGGTAAAATTAATCGGGGGATTCTCTGCGTTTTTACAGTGCTGCTTCGTTAGTTTCACCCGTGCGGATGCGGATAACCTGTTCAACACTGGAAACGAAGATTTTCCCGTCGCCTATCTTGCCGGTGTGCGCAGCCTTGACGATGGCTTCAACAGCGGTATCCAGCATTTCTGTCGATACCACCACCTCAACCTTGATTTTAGGCAGGAAATCCACCACATATTCCGCACCGCGATACAACTCGGTATGCCCTTTCTGACGACCAAAACCCTTGACTTCAGTGACCGTCAATCCGCTGATATTCAACTCGGACAACGCCTCGCGCACCTCGTCCAGTTTAAAAGGCTTAATTATGGCTTCTATTTTTTTCATGGAAAATTTTCCTGGTAAGTTGAATATTTACGAAATACCCGGAAATTCCCCGGATGGCCCGTCAATCGGATTCGAACGCCGCACATTGTATCAAGACACAGCAACTCAAGACTATTCCAGCGACAAATAGATGACCTTCAACACTTCAAGCTCGACGATGCCAACGGGTGTGTGCAGCCTCGCTACTTCGCCCTCGCACAGCTTGAGCAAGGCTCGCGCCAGCGGCGAAACCCAGCTGATGCGACCGCGCGCCGCATCAGCCTCATCCACGCCCACGATGGAATAAACGACCTCACACCCCTCATCGTTACAGACGGTTACTGTCGCACCAAAAAAAATCTGCTCGCATGCGCCGCGCCGCGCCGGATCGACCACCTCGGCCTGGTCGATGCGTTTGCGCAAATAGCGCACGCGCCGGTCTATTTCGCGCAGACGTTTTTTACCGTAAATATAATCGCCATTCTCCGAACGGTCACCGTTCGAAGCCGCCCATGTGATGGTATTGACCAGCACAGGACGTTCAACTTTCCACAGCTGTTCCAACTCGGCCTGCAGTTTGCGATAACCGCCCGGCGTGATGTAATTTTTGACGCCCACAGGCAATGGCGATGGAGACTGAATCTCATCATCGTCATCGTCTTGCGCTTGTTTTATTTCGGAATGCTGAATTTTTGCTGCTCCCCATCACGATAAACTGAGTATTTGCGCACAAAATGTAAAAACCCACATCGTGCAGTCACCGATTTATCAGACTCCTGCCCCGCACTCAAAATTCGGGACATGCAGTTTAACAGCACAACAACCCGCGAAACTGTCGCTGCCAGCAACTATATGCTAAAAAATGATTATAAGAAAAGGCAGTTTATTGAGCCCAGAAAATCCATTAGCAAAGCACGTCATTTCCGCCTGATGAAACAACCAAGTATTGACTAAGCAATCAAAAAAACGATTGCAAAGTCACTACTTATACGCGGGAATGACAAAACCGAATAAATCAGCGCTTCCTTAGGGAAGTGCTGATTTATTCACTATAACTGTCATTGCGAGCGTAGCGTGGCAATCCAGTCGGCGCTCAAAACGAAAAATCTCTGGATTGCTTCGCGTTGCTCGCAATGACGCGCCACGTCGCTACGTGCCTCACGGCTAAAGGCAAGACGATTTAATCAGCGCTTCCTTAGTAGTTTTATCAATGGATTATTTAGATTGAACCGCACAAGATAGTATCCGGGTCTGCTCGCAAGAGCACTGTGAGATTATAGTGCGTTACGGCAACTAAACCACTGATTGGAAAGATGAATTAATCGGCGCCGAGATAATTGCAAAAACAGGGCGAGATCATATTGACAATTCAGAATTATTCACAAAGCCATACGCCATACCGCTTTGCGCCACATCACACACAACAAATTCATAGCACTTACGTCAACCTATTGTTTATAAACAATAATTTGACGCGACAAAAAACAGGCAAGCTATGAAATATCCTTATGCGTCACCGCTTTAAGGACACTATCATCCGGTTTATCCACACAGTTATCCACCGATATTGTGGAAAAATAAAAATACTCTTTTATAACGGGAGATTAGCTCATTGTTATCAGACAGAATCTGCGGAGTTCATCCCAGGCAGAAACACGTGCGAGACAGCTCTGCCGGAGTTGAGCAGCAAAGTACCGCCCTGCCTTCTCAGCAAACCAGCCGTAAGCGATTACGTTGCGCCAGGCGAGCAATGGGGAGCACCGTTTGAACTATTACTAAATAAGCCGTTAATTTAAGGAGATGCTGATTTATTCACCCAAACTGTCATTGCGAGAAAGCCTTTAGCTGCGAACGAAGTGTGGCAGGACGTGGCAATCCAGGATGTTGATTATCAAAGGAATTCTGGATTGCCACGTCCCGCCACGATTCTCTCGCGGCTAAAGGCCGCTCCTGATGAAACCACTAGCCAATCGACTAAGCCAGCAAGCTGGCAAGTCGCTGGTTATCGCAAAGACGATTAAATCAGCGCTTCCTTAATTGTTTGCTCAAAACGCTAGGCAAGAAAAAAGCCCCTGATATCAGGGGCTTTTTTCTTATGTTGGTGCGAAAGAAGAGACTCGAACTCTTACACCTTACGGCGCTGGAACCTAAATCCAGTGCGTCTACCAATTCCGCCACTTTCGCGCTGAATTCTCCAGCCATGCGGGGAATTATAACATCACTCTCGCGCTCTTCGTGCAATTGCAACTATTGCGGGTTAAATTAAGCACAACATACGCGCATGACAGCACCCTTTATCCTTAAAACCTCATTTCATCCACGAAAGGCACGAAATTCACGAAAGAAAACAATCGACTACATAAATTGAGCAACGCACCCAACGGGTGATGCAACAAATCAGGATATGCATTTGAATTTGTTCGTGTTTTTTCGTGGATT
>JAUSAO010000099.1 GCA_030652475.1 Gallionella sp.
GCTTAGTCAATACTTAGTTGTTTCATCAGGCGGGAACCCAGTTAGATAAAGGCACTGGATCCCCGCTTTGCGAGCAGCCGCTTTGCGACTTGCCTGCTTACCCCTTTGCGCGGGGATGACGAATAAATCAGCATCTCCTTAAGTTTACGTTATACCTATTGGTATATTTTAAAACGGGATATCGTCGTCGAAGTTATCAAAGCTGCTCTTGGCTGCGGGTGCCGGTCTGGCCGCGGGGGCAGAGGCGCGTGCAGGGGCGGCCTGATTTTCCTCAACCACTTCGAAACTGCCCGCACCGGAAGACTTACCGCCTATCATTTGCATACGGTCTGCGACGATTTCGGTGGTATAGCGTTCCTGCCCGTCCTTGTCCTGCCACTTGCGTGTCTGGATACGCCCCTCGACATAAATCTGCGAGCCCTTTTTCAGATACTCGCCGACCACTTCAGCCTGCCTTCCAAAAAATGAAACGCGATGCCATTCAGTTTTTTCCTGCTTGGTTCCGCTTTTATCCTTCCAGGTATCTGTGGTTGCCAGGGTGATATTTGCAACGGCTTCTCCACCCGGCATATATCTAACCTCAGGGTCTTTTCCCAGATTACCTATCAAAATTGCCTTATTCACTGATGCCATTTTCTGCTCCCTTTGTCACGCGCCAACTAGCAATAGTTTCCGGCGCTCAATAATCAATAAAAACATACTATTACAAAAAAACATCCAAGCGCATGCACTTAAAGTTCAGTCTTTTTTCGTTCCACCAGCAAGGAATACAATCTGCGGCTATCCACGCGCAGCACGGTGAAAATAAGCTCACCGATATGAAGGCGATCACCGCATTTGGGGAGCTGTCCGGCGGCCTTGAGCACTAAGCCGCCCACGGTATCGCAATCTTCATCGCTGAAATCCGTACCGAGCGCTTCATTAAAGTCATCTATCTCGGTATCGGCCTTGATGCGGTAATGCCCCGTGTCATCGGCGATGATATTGTCCTCGTCCTCATCGAAATCGTATTCGTCCTCGATATCGCCGACAATTTGTTCCAGCACGTCCTCTATCGTCACCATGCCCGACACGCCGCCATATTCGTCCACCACCAGCGCAATGTGGTTGCGATTGCTGCGAAAGTCGCGCAACAGCACGTTCAAGCGTTTCGATTCCGGCACAAATACCACCGGCCGCAGCATATCGCGCACATCAAACTCTTCACCGGCATAATAGCGCAACAAATCCTTGGCCAGCAGGATGCCGATGATGTTGTCCTTGTCGCCCTCAATCACCGGAAAGCGTGAGTGCGCCGCTTCAATAACAAAAGGAATGAATGCTTCGGGCGTCTGAACGATATCGATGACATCCATTTGTGCGCGGGGAATCATGATTTCCCGCACCTGGCGTTCGGAAACTTGCAACACGCCTTCCATCATGGACAGCGCGTCAGCATCCAGCAGATTATTTTCGTAAGCGCCGTGCAGCAGTGTTACCAGCTGCTCCCGGTCTTCGGGTTCGCGCAGCAGCAGCGCGGAAAGGCGTTCCAGCAAGGTGGGTTTGTGACTCTCGGGGTCATCCATTTTTGGTCAGGTTTCTTGATAAGGATCAGGAAAGTGCAATCTTACCATTAACGCGGTTTCCAGTGCTTCCATCTCTGCCGCCTGTTCATCATTCTCATGGTCATAGCCTTGTAAATGCAGTGCGGCGTGTATGGCAAGGTGCGCGTAATGGGATTGCAGATTCTTATTTTGCGCGGCGGCTTCCCTTTCAACCACGGGCGCGCAGATCACGACATCACCGGACACGACCCCGGCATCGTCATATACGAAGGTCAGCACATTGGTCGCGTAGTCCTTGCCGCGATAAGCCTTGTTCAGTTCGCGCCCCTCGACATCGTCAACGATACGCAACGTCATGCACACATCACGCTGCAACGCGATTCCGATCCAGCGCCGCCACTGCGGGCGCGTCGGCAAGGGCGTCACACCGCTTACATACTGAACCGTGAGTGACAAGCCGGGCTTGGCAGTGCCGGACGCCGCGTTCATTCGTGCTTCCCCGCCAATTCGCCGCGCAGCGTATGTCTGACCACTTCGGTCACGGCAACCTCCACAAAACGGCCTATCATGCCGGGTGAACCACGGAAATTGATCACGCGGTTGTTATCCGTGCGCCCGGCCATCTCCAGCACATCCTTTTTCGATACTCCTTCCACCAGCACGCGCTGCACGCTACCCAGCATGGACCGCGCAACGCCCGATTCCTGCTCTGTGATGCGCTCCTGCAAACGTTTCAGGCGCGCCGCCTTCACCTCATGCGGCGTATCGTCGCGCATCTCGGCGGCCGGCGTACCGGGGCGCGGACTGAACAAATAGCTGAAACTATTATCGAAACCGACCTCATCGATCAGCTTCAGCGTCGCCTCAAAATCCTGCTCGGTCTCACCGGGAAAACCGACGATAAAATCCGAAGTGATGCAAATATCGGGGCGCACGGCGCGCACACGGCGAATGATGGATTTGTATTCCAGCACAGTGTGGCCGCGCTTCATCGCAGCCAGCACGCGATCCGAACCCGACTGCACCGGCAGGTGCAGATGACTGACCAGCTTGGGCGTGGTCGCATACACGTCAATCAAACGCTGCGACATGTCTCTGGGATGCGAGGTGGTGTAGCGGATGCGCGCGATCTCCGGTAGATCGGCGATGGCTTGCAGCAGGAATGCGAAGTCCACCGTATCACCGTCATCCGTTGCGCCGAGGTAGCCATTCACGTTCTGACCGATCAAGGTCACTTCCTGCACACCTTGATCTGCCAGTTCCTGTACATCCCGCATCACATCCGCCAGCGGGCGCGACACTTCCTCGCCACGCGTGTACGGCACGACACAGAAGGTGCAGTATTTGCTGCAACCTTCCATGATGGCGACGAATGCAGAAGCGGTCTGCGCCCCTTCGACATGGCTCAGGACAGGCACAGGCAGATGATCAAATTTTTCAATTTCCGGAAAGCTGATATCCACCTGCGGGCGTCCCGTAGCTCGTCGCGCCTGTATCAGCTGCGGCAGACGGTGCAAGGTCTGCGGCCCGAACACGATGTCCACATAGGGCGCGCGTTTGATGATCACGTCCCCCTCCTGGCTGGCGACGCAGCCACCCACACCGATCAGCAAATCAGGCTTGGCCAGCTTGAGCGGACGCACGCGCCCCAGATCGGAAAACACCTTCTCTTCCGCCTTCTCGCGTATCGAACAGGTGTTAAACAAAATGACATCGGCCTCGTCGATCTTGTCTGTCTGCTCCATACCTTCGCAGGCGCGCAACACGTCCGCCATTTTGTCCGAGTCATACTCGTTCATCTGGCAGCCATAGGTTTTTATATAGAGTTTTTTCAACACGTTGAAATCATACCTTGATAGTAAAAAATAATTAAAACCGGCCCTGACCCGGGCAAGACGGCGCATTATCGATCTTCTTTACAACAGCCGATCATTTTCCGTACCAATCCGCTGTTCAGAAATCGAACATTCAACGGGGAAATCGCCAGACTACCCCCCATTTTTCTGACTCTCCGCGTGCGGGCTTGCACTGTCTTTTCAACTTTTAATAAAAATATTTGCCGGGTGAAAGAACTGTGCTACGATTCGCACAGTTTTTTTGATGTGTTCAATTCATATCTCTTGGGAGGAGAAAAAAATGGCAATTATCGCTACCGTAGCATCCGTAGGCACCGCGATCCTGGCAACCGGTTTTGCAATCTGGATGGTTATGCAACTGTTCAGCAAAAACTAAGCTGCAAACAAATCAAGCAAAATAAAAAACCAGCCCAGGCTGGTTTTTTATTTTGTGCTGCTTACGCAACACTTTAATTTGGTGGTGATAGGTGGATTTGAACCACCGACCCCAGCGTTATGAGTGCTGTGCTCTAACCAACTGAGCTATATCACCGATGAGCGCGGCATTGTCCGGATTTAACCCCGTCGTGTCAATGGCAAGAAACACGCTTTATTTCACTCTCCGGAAAATCCTTCTGCAAGCTGGCCAATTTCCCGCTCATTTCTGCATTCAGGCCATTAATCATAAATACAGTAGCCTTGTTCTTTCCGGCACGCTCGCCCATTTGTGCCGTACGCACGTCTTTGGCGCGCAAGCCCTCCAGAAATTTTTGTGCCGATTCGCGCGTTTTAAACACCCCCAGGGAAATCGCGTTCAACCATATACCCGATTCCTGCACCACAAAATAGTCTGTCACGCCGCGCGCCTTGAGCTGGGCAAGTTTCTGACCAATATCTGCCTTGTCTTTGAGGGGGGCGATATACACCCAGTAACCAACGCCACGGTCAATTTCTCGCGTACTCAATTTACCGCCCAGTGGCCATTTTTTCAAGGCGCTCATGACAGCGTCCAGTTCTTTGCCCGAAAAATCCCCCCATTCAAAACAACTGTCTGCTTCAACCGTAGCCGGAACTGACGATGCCGCCGGTTCGAGCGGCGCGGAGGGTGCAGCCGGCGCGCTTTGCACCTCGTCCGGCAGCCTGATTTTTTCTGCATTCAGCGCTTGCAACGGTTGTACGTGCGGGGTATCGGCGAACAGACCCGATTGCATCACTGCAAAGAAAATCACATTGATGGCGAGTAACACCCAGACTAGGGTTTTTATGGTTTTTGTCATGCTTTATTTGTGTCCTGTGCAATTAACAACAATCCCTGCAGCACCGGATTATCCATCATCTGCACGGGTAAAGGCAGATAGGGTTGCAACAGGCCCGCCGCCCCGCCGCCCAACAATACAGGCGCCGTCACATCGCCCAGCAGGGCGTATTGCCGCTGTATGGCGCCACAACTGGCCTGTATCGCACCGCTGAACAGCGCATCAACCGTATTGCACGGAAAGCCTGCATAGCGCCCGCCAACTGCCTGCAAACCGGCTGTTGCGACCGTCAGACTGCGCTGCATCAGCTCTATCCCCGGCAGTATCAATCCACCCAGAAATTCACCGCGCCCGGACAGCGCATCGATAGTGGTCGCCGTACCGCTGTTGACCACCAGACACGCGCGCCCTGCCTGATGCCAGGCGGCGATCAGCGCAGCCCAGCGGTCACTTCCCAGCTGCGCAGCCAGCGCATAACCGTTAGCTACCCCGCATTGCGCCAGCTGAGAGGCGATGAAGTGCGACTGCCAGTGGCGTGCAGCGCAGGCAGCCGCAATCTGCCGCCCGACCTCCGCACCGGCCACATTACTCACCCAGACTTGTTCCACCCCGTTATAGCACGGGTCATCAAAGCGCAATTCAACGCTACCCGGCAGATTGAGCACGGGCAGCCACTGTTCGCCTTCAACCAGCGCATATTTGATGCGCGTATTGCCGGCATCGATCAACAATCGCTTCACTGTCGCACCCCCACTTCACCGGAATTGAATTGTCGCATGCCCTGCGCCGTTTCCAGACACAATTCGCCACTCTCGCTGACACCGCGCGCGATACCACCGATGCGCGACCCATCGGGCATTTGCAGCTCAACGGGAAAATCCTGCTGCACATGATGGCGTTCCCACTCGGTGCGCAGCGCGGCAAATCCGTTGCCTGAAAATTCATCCAGCACCCCGGCCAGTTCCTGCAACAGCACCGCCAGCAACGGATTGCGGTCAGGCGGCAAAGCACACACCTGATCCAGAGCGGCGGCGGGCTGAGTGATCGCGCGCGACAGTTTCATCGGCAGACTGCAATTGAGGCCTATGCCTATCACCACCGCGCTGGGGCCGTACATATCGCCCTGCGCCTCGATCAGCACGCCGCCCAGCTTGCCCCGGTCCGTATCGCCATGGCGCACCAGAATATCGTTCGGCCACTTCAGCCCGACATCTGCCGCATCGAAGCGCTGCAAGGCGCGCACTATGGCCACCCCGACCGCCAGACTCAAGCCGGCCAGTGCGTTCAGGCCACAGTCGAAGCGCCACAACAATGAAAAGGTCAGCGCATTGCCCAGACCGGAATGCCAGACGCGCCCGATGCGCCCGCGCCCTGCGGTCTGCAATTCCACCGCCAGCACGCTGCCGCCGGACGCGCCCAGCACAGCACGCCTGAGCAATTCCGTATTGCTGGAAGCCGCCTGCTGCAACACCTCGATCTGAAAACGCGACGCCGCGCCGCCCAGCGCGTGATTGATCTCCACGGCATCCAGACACCGCCAGGGCTGCGCCAGACGGTAACCCCGCCCGCGTATGCGCTGGAGCGCCACACCGTAATCGGCCACATCGGCCAGCGCGTTACACACCGTCGCGCGCGACACGCCCAACTCCCGTCCCAGCGCCTCGCCGGAATGGAACGCGCCGTCAGCGAGCAGACGCAACAATTGCCAGGTACGGGTATTCATTGGGTCTGAGTTTCCTCAGTGGTGTGCAATCGCGGCTAGACGTTGAACAGGAAATTCATCACATCGCCGTCCTGTACCACGTAGTCCTTGCCTTCAACGCGCATCTTGCCTTTTTCCTTGGCACCCGCTTCGCCGCCGCAGGCAATGAAATCTGCGTAGGAAATGGTCTGCGCGCGAATGAAGCCGCGTTCAAAGTCGGTGTGTATCACCCCGGCCGCCTGCGGTGCGGTATCGCCCTTATGTATCGTCCAGGCGCGCACTTCCTTCACGCCAGCAGTGAAGTAAGTTTGCAGACCGAGCAGGTCGTAACCGGTGCGGATCAGCTTGTTCAAACCTGGCTCATCCAATCCCAGATCGGCAAGAAATTCCAGCTTGTCGGCATCGTCCAGATCGGCCAGTTCGGCTTCAATCTTGGCGCACAAGACGACGACCGGCGCGCCTTCCTTGGCCGCATGTTCGCGCAGACGGTCCAGGTGCGGGTTATTCTCGAAACCGTCTTCCATCACGTTACCGACGTACATCGCAGGCTTGATGGTCAACATGCACAACGGCTTGATGATTTCCTTCTCGTCATCGCTCAAACCGAAAGTACGTACCGGATTACCCTGATTCAGATGCGGCAGCAGCTTTTCCAGTACCGCCACCAGCTTGATTGCGTCCTTGTCGCCCGACTTGGCCTTCTTGCCGTCGCGATGCAGAGTGCGTTCAACCACCGCCATATCCGCCAGCGCCAGCTCGGTGATGATGACTTCGATATCGGACAAGGGATCGACGCGTCCGGCGACGTGAACCACGTTCTCGTCTTCGAAGCAGCGCACCACGTTGACGATGGCATCGGTCTCGCGGATGTTGGCCAGGAACTGGTTGCCCAGACCTTCGCCCTTGGAAGCCCCCGCCACCAGCCCTGCGATGTCCACAAATTCGACGATGGCAGGTTGCATGCGTTGCGGCTTGACGATCCTGGCCAGCTCGGCCATGCGCGGATCAGGCACTTCGACGATGCCGACGTTGGGCTCGATGGTGCAAAAGGGATAATTCTCCGCCGCGATGCCCGCCTTGGTCAGCGCATTAAACAGGGTGGATTTACCTACGTTAGGCAAGCCGACAATTCCGCATTTCAAACTCATGGTGTTCTCTTTTCAATAAGTAATTAGGCCGGGCACTTGCTATGCAGCTTCAACATGGCCGCTTCAGTTTTTCCATCTATCACCAGATGCGCGATATGTTGCGCCTGTTGCATGGCTTCTGCTATCAATTCGCGCTCTTCGCGGCGCGGATCGTTCAATACATAGTTAACGACTTCGGCGCGATCACCGGGATGGCCTATCCCCAGGCGCAGACGCCAGAAATCTTTCGTGCCGAGCTGCGCGATGATGTCCTTCAGCCCGTTATGGCCGCCGTGGCCGCCGCCCGTTTTCAGACGCGCGATGCCGGGCTGCAAATCCAGCTCATCGTGCACCACCAGTATCTCTGCCGGGGTGATTTTGTAGAATTGTGCCATTGCCGCAACGGCGCGCCCGCTCAGATTCATGAAGGTTTGCGGCTTGAGCAACCATACTTCGTGACCATGCAGCTGACCGCGTGTCGCCAGCCCATGAAATCTGGCTTCACTTTTGAAACCGAGATTCTCTTCACGCGCAAGCGCATCCACCCACCAGAAACCGACATTATGGCGGGTAGCCTCATATTCACGCCCGGGGTTGCCCAGACCGACAATTAAACGTATTGGGTTCATTTACCGTTGCTCAAAACAAAAACCCGCCATGCCGGAATCAGCAGTGGCGGGTTTAAAAGGATAAACTTCCCTGTTACTTGGCAGCGTCTGCTTCTGTTGAAGCCGCTTCAACCGCGCCACGCGGAACGTGTACTGTCGCGACCACCGCTTCGGCAGTATGCGTACCATGAGAGGCCAGCTCCACGCCCTTGGGCAGTTTCAAATCCTGCAAGTGCACTGAGTGACCCATTTCCAGGCCGCCCAGATCAACTTCAACGAAAGCCGGCAAGTCAGCTGGCAGACAGGTGACATCCACTTCAATCATGACGTGGCTGATCTTGCCGCCGCCGGTCTTGACAGCCGGTGCGATGTCCTGATTGATAAAGTGCAAGGGCACTTTGATATGAATTGTCTTATTCAAATCAACGCGCTGAAAATCCAGATGCTGAACCTGCTGACGGAAAGGGTGATTGACGAAAGCGCGCAATTGCACAGCTTCTTCCTTGCCATCCAGATTCATGGTCAGCACGGACGCGTGGAACGATTCTGCGCGCAGCTTGTAGTACAGTTCGTTGTGATTCATTTCGATCATCACTGCATCGCCTGAACCGTAGACCACGCCCGGAACCAGACCGGCCTTACGCAGACGGCGGCTCGCACCCGTACCTTGCGTTTTGCGTGTTGTTGCGTTAAATGTAGTTGTCATTTTTTACTTCTCCAAATATAGAATCGACCGCGACCAGTCGATTCAAACAAACGGCAACCAACATGGCTGCCGCTAAAACCTTATTCTGTAAACAGCGAGCTGACCGATTCTTCGTTATTGATACGGCGTATCGTTTCCGCCATCAATTCCGCAGTGCTCAACTGACGTATGCGTTTGCACTTCTGAGCCGCTTCCGACAAGGGAATGGTATCGGTTACCACCAGCTCATCAATTTCCGAATTTTCTATGCGCTCTATGGCCGGACCGGACAATACCGCATGCGTACAGTAAGCCAGCACGCGCGTAGCGCCCTTTTCCTTCAGCGCTTTTGCCGCTTCGCACAAGGTATTGGCCGTATCCACCAGATCATCCATGATCAAACAGGTGCGTCCTGACACTTCGCCGATGATATTCATTACCTTGGCCACGTTCGGCTTGGGGCGACGCTTGTCGATAATGGCAAGGTCGGCATCCATCTGCTTGGCCAGCGCACGGGCACGCACCACACCCCCCACATCCGGTGAAACCACGATTAAGTTGGGGTAGTTCTGACGCCATACGTCAGCCAGCAAAATCGGGCTGGCGTAAATGTTATCCACGGGAATATCGAAGAAACCCTGAATCTGATCGGAGTGCAAGTCCATGGTCAGCAAGCGATCTACGCCGGCACTGGTCAGCATGTCGGCGACCAGCTTGGCGGTGATGGCGACACGCGCCGAACGCGGGCGTCTGTCCTGGCGCGCGTAGCCAAAATACGGCATTGCGGCGGTAATGCGTCCGGCTGAGGCGCGTTTGAGCGCATCCGCCATCACCATCACTTCCATCAGATTGTCATTGGTCGGCGCACAGGAGGATTGCAAAATAAACACATCCTTGCCGCGCACATTCTCAAGGAGCTCCACCATCACTTCGCCGTCGGAAAAGCGAGCAACTGTCGCACGACCCAGTTTGATATCCAGTTGCCGCGCAACTGCGTCGGCAAGCTTGGGATTGGCATTGCCAGTGAACACCATCAAGCTATCGTAGGACACGTGAACCCCTTAATGAATAAAACCAAAAGGGCACATACGTGCCCTAATTGTGGCTGGGGAGGCAGGGATCGAACCTGCGAATGCCGGAATCAAAATCCGGTGCCTTACCACTTGGCGACTCCCCAATAACTCAACTCAGCATCCAGTCATGCAAGGGATGCTTTGATAAACCTTGTACTACCACGCCGCGCATATCACGCGGCAACTGCTGCAACACTGCTTCGGCGGCACTGCGACTCGCAAATTCGGCAAACACACACGCACCGGATCCGGTCATCATTGCCTTGCCATGTCTGGCCAGCTCGGCAATATAACTCGCCACTTCCGGATAGAGACTGCACACCACGGATTGCAAGTCATTTCGACACTGCTGCAACGAGAGGGCGCGAATTATTATCGAAACTGAGTCGCGTGTCAATTCAGGATGCGTAAATATTTTTTCGGTCGGTACATGTACCGGCGGAAATAGCACCACATACCAGGCTTCCGGCAAGGCATAAGCCTGCAATTTTTCGCCCACCCCTTCGGCAAAGGCATTCTCGCCAAACACAAACACCGGCACATCCGCGCCCAGCTGCAAGCCCACGGACATCAGGCGTTCACGCGGCAAATTCAATGACCACAAACGGTTCAGCGCAATCAGGGTGGTGGCCGCATCCGAACTGCCGCCCCCCAGCCCGCCACCCATGGGGATACGTTTTTCCACCGTGATATTCACCCCCAGCGCGCATCCCGTCTCCTTTTGCAACAAACGCGCGGCGCGCACGCACAAGTCCTGCTCCTCAGGCACGCCTTCAATCTCATTGACGCGGCACACCTCAGCGTCTTTACGCAGGCTGAAATGCAGCGTGTCACTCAGATCGATGAAACGGAACAGGGTTTGCAACAAATGATAACCGTCCGCACGCCGCCCGGTGACATGCAGAAACAGGTTCAGCTTGGCAGGAGCCGGACAAACAAGCACCCGCTCCCCACTTCCCACTTCCCACTTCCCACCTATCATTCTGGATTCCATTCCCATTCGTCTATCAGCAGCACTACCTGCAAATTCTCACGCGACAATTGCAAGCGTGTCGGCAGGCTGTCCGCCTTGTCGTCCGCATATTTCTGATAGCGCACCTCCCAGCCATCCTGATGCAGCACGGTCAGCCGTCCCAACCCGTCCCGCTCAAGCAGTGCGTCATCCGCCGCCGCCATGCCCAATATCCAGTGATGCAAGCCGTCCAACTGCAAGCGCCAGCCCAGCACCTGCATCATCAGCGACTCGACATCCGTATCGCTATAGTGCTTGTCGCCGTTATCCAGCGTTGCCTGACCGTCATCGCGATAAATGCGCGCCGCCGTCTGGCCTAAGGGCGTGAGCAGCAATATCTCATCGCTTTGCGCCTGATGCACCCAGCGCAACCCGGCAGAATCCCGTGTACCGTTATGTTTGATTGAAATACGGCCATTCATCGCGAACGAGGCGGATTCGGACTGCACCGGACGGATTGCAACTGGCTGCGATGCGCAGCCGCTCAACAGCAGCAAAATCAGCAGCCAACGAATCAAGGCAAGAACCGTTTCATCACGGCTTGCAGCGGCACATTGTCGGGATTAGCCTTCAGGCTGTCCTGCCATAACTGGGTGGCCTGCTCTTTATCACCGCGCACCCACAGCACCTCGCCCAGATGGGCGGCGATTTCAGGATCGGGATTACCCGCAAACGCGCGCCTCAACATTTTCACGCTCTCGTCCAGTTTACCGTTGAGAAAGTAAGCCCAGCCCACGCTGTCCATGACAGCAATATCGTCCGGCGCCAGTTCCAGTGCTTTTTCCACCAGCGCGAGCGCTTCAGCAATCCGCACCTTACGCTCCAGCAAACTATAGCCCAGCGCATTATAGGCATGCGCGTGGTCCGGTTTAATCTGGATCAGCTTGCGCAGCAATTTCTCGGATTCATCGTATTTACCCAGCTTCTCGCCCATCATCGCGGCTTCATAAAGCAGTTCGGGATGATGGGGAAATTTCACCAGTCCTTGCTGCAGCACCTGATAGGCTTCAGAAAATTGCAGCGCCTCGCGCAGCAATTGCGCCTCTATCATCAGCAATTGCACGCGCTGCTGATTGGTCGTGGCTTGGGCTTGCTGCAAATGATGCCGCGCCTCGTCCAGTTTGCCGCGTTTGTTCAGCAAATAAACCAGACGTAACTGCGCCGAAAACAGATATTCGCCCGCCTTCACTTCGCGGTAATGCGCAAGTGCTTCATCCTCATCTTCTTTCGCTTCACTCAATTGCCCGAGAAAATACTCTGCACCGTCCAGACCTTTCCCGCCCTTGGCCAGCGTCTGTCTGAGCTGCGCTTCCGCGCCGGAAAAGTCGTTTAACTGCAAGGAAATCAGCGCGGCAGCAAAGGCCAGATCCACATCGTCCGGGCTTGCGCGCAGCAACTGCTGAAATTCATCGCGCGCGGCTTTGTATTGCTTTTGCTCCAGCAAGGCACGGGCATATTGCAAACGGATTTGACTCGCCTGCGGGTAGCCGGACAAATAGCGGCGCAACAATTCCAGGCCTTGCTGCGGCGCACTCCTGCGCAACAACTGCGCTTCCAGCGCAACAGGCGTATCCCACTCCGGGCGCAACTTGCGCGCCTGACGCACTTCATTCAGCGCCAGCAACTCGTCACTGGCAGCCAGCGCCAATTGCGCCACGACCAGATGTGCCTCGGCCACCTCAGGGTAGGGGGCTGCCAGATCGCGCATCAGTTGCACTACCGCCGCCTTGTCAGGATATGAAGCCGTCATCGGATAAAGTTGCAAAAAGGTTTTCCCCACATCCGGTTCGTCTGCCTTGAGCACCTTGGCAAACTCCAGACGCGCTTCCTCCAGTTTGCCACCACGCAACAAAAGCGAGGACAGCATGCGCGTTGCCACCGTCGCCGCAGGTTCAATTTCCTGCCAGAATCTGAAGGCATCAATGGCCTTGTTCATATCGCCCGACTCCAGTGAGAGTTGCGCGGCACGCTTGGCCAGACGCGGGTCGCGGGTTTTCCGGGCAATATCTGCGCTGCCTTCCACCGCCAGCGCCTTGTGTCCGCGCTGATTGGCGATTTCAGTCAGCAGGTATTCGTACAGCAGTTCATCGCTCAACTCGATGTTGGGCAAAACTGGCGCGACCTCTGCAATCGGCTCGGGCGCAACCGTCACGGCCAGCTCAGGCTGTGCCGATACGGCATGTTTGGGCGCTTGCGCGCACGCGCTAAGCAGCAAACTGGCGCAAATCAGGTATTTGAAATTATTCATGGCATGACAGCTTTTGATGCGGACGCACATATTAGGTTATATTTAGCCCAATCTACAACTACAGCCGCCACTTACTTTGTCGAACGCAACCCCTGAAATAACACTTTCCGCACGCAATCTGTCACGCCGCTTCGGCAGCCGGCAAGTCATCCATGACGTTACGCTGGAATTGAAGCGCGGCGAAGTGCTCGGCCTGCTCGGACACAACGGTGCGGGCAAGAGCACCACACTGCAAATGCTGACCGGCTGTTTGTTGCCCGACAGCGGTGAAATCGATATCTGCGGCTTTGATTTACGCAAACAACCCACGCTAGCCAAGGCACACCTCGGCTATCTGCCGGAGACGCCCCCCCTGTATCGCGAGCTTTGCGTGCATGATTACCTGACGTTTGCGGCGCGCCTGCGCGGCGTGCAATCGACCGTCGTCCCTGACGCACTCACACAAACCCTGCAGCGCTGCGGGCTGGATTCCGTCAGACAAAAAATAATTTCCACTCTCTCGAAAGGTTATCAGCAACGTGTCGGCATCGCACAAGCCATTATTCACAACCCGGCCGTCATCGTGCTGGACGAACCCACCGTCGGCCTCGACCCCACGCAAATTCGCGACATCCGCACGCTGATCCGTGAACTGGGCAATGCACACAGCGTGATTCTGTCCACGCATCTGCTTAACGAAGTGGAAAGCGTATGCGACCGTGTGGAAATCATGCAGCACGGTCGCCTGATTTATGGCGACTCCAGCGTACGCATGCAGCACTATGGCCATGTATCCGGATTCATCATCAGCCTGCGCCATCCCCCCGCACTGAGCGAACTGGAAGCCATCCCCGGTGTCAGCCGTGTCGAGCAACTGTCTCCCGGACAGTTCCGGGTCTTCCATGCCCAGGATGACAACACCGGCAGCCTGCTGCTCAGCATGGCGGCCCAACAGGGCTGGCAACTGGAACAACTCACCCCGCTGCACGCCACGCTGGAAGACGTTTTCGTCAAGATTACCGGCGAAGAAACAGCAAGAACGGGAGCGCTAAAATGATCCGCCTGATTGCCATGCGCGAACTGCGCAGTCTGTACGCCATGCCCTCGACGTGGTTCGTCCTCGCCGTGTTGCAATTCATTTTTGCCTGGTTTTTTCTGGCACGACTGGAAGCCTTTCTGGAAATTCAGCCGCAACTTGCACAACTCGCCAATCCACCCGGCGTGACCCTCACCGTCGCCGCTCCGCTGTTCTATACCGCGGCACTGCTGCTGATGATGCTGGTACCGATGTTCACCATGCGCCTGATCGCGGAAGAACGGCGCAATCAGACGCTGGCGCTGTTGCTGTCCGCCCCGTTGTCAGGCCGCCATATCGTACTGGGCAAGTTCTTCGGCTTGCTGAGTTTTCTGCTGATGCTGATAGCCAGCCTGCCGCTGATGCTCTACACCCTGGCGCTCGGCACCAGCCTCGACCACGGCCTGCTGCTCGCCAACTGCATCGGTTTGTTGCTGCTCACCGCCAGCTATGTCGCACTGGGCATGTATATTTCCGCACTCACCACCCAGCCCATCATCGCCGCTATCGGCGCACTGGCTGTACTGGTCGGCCTGTGGCTGGCCGACATCGGCGCGGCGGCAGCCGACTCGCCCTGGCATCTGCTCTCACCCCTGCATCATTTCCAGAACTTTAACGCCGGTTTGCTCGATAGCGCGGATGTCGCCTACTTCGTGCTGTTTACCACCTTCTTCCTGTTGCTGACCATGAAGCGGCTGCACAATAACCGGGTATATGGATAATGCCGCATAAATTTTTCAATTCAAATTCCTTGCGCAATCTGCTGTTTGTGTTGCTGCTGTTGAGTACGGCCAGCGGCCTGGGTTATCTCACCCAGCGTCATTCCCTGCAACGCGACATCACGTTCAACGCCAGCAACAGCCTCGAACCCGGCAGCATCACCGTGCTTAAGCAGCTAAGCGGTCCGGTCGTCATCACCGTTTATGCCACCGAACAGGATGTGCGTCTGGGCGATATACGCAAGGTCATCCGTGAGTTTTTATCGTTGTACCAACGCTACAAATCCGACCTGAAACTGGTATTCATCGACCCCGAAAAAGAACCTGAAAAGACCCGTGCAGCACGCATCCAGCTCAACGGCGAGATGGTGATCGAATACGCCGGACGCAGCGAACACCTTACCCAGATCAACGAACAAACCCTCACCAGCGCCCTGCTGCGCCTGGCACACACCCGCGACCATACCGTGATGTATCTGGACGGGCATGGTGAGCGCAAGCTCGACGGGCGCGCCAACCACGATCTCGGGCTGTTGTTTGGCGCAAAGCTCAAGCAGAACGGCTTCAAAATCAACAGCCTGAATCTGGCCATCGCACAGGACATACCAGTCAATACCCGCGTGCTGGTGATCACCCAGCCGCAAGTTGACCTGATGCCCGGCGAAGTGGATAAATTACTGCACTACGTCGAGCGCGGCGGCAATCTGCTCTGGCTGCTGGATGCCGAACCGTTGCACGGACTGGAGCGCCTCGCCGAAAAACTCGATCTGGTACTGCCGCCCGGCATCGTGATCGATCCCGCCGCCACCGAGATGAATGCCCCCGCCACCTGGTCGCTGGGGGCGACGTATCCACCGCACGCCATCACCCGTGAATTCAACCTGATCACCGCCTATCCCGGCGCGCGTCCATTGGCCTGGAACGAGAACCCGGACTGGCAACATCATGTACTGGTGGAAGTCGCCGCACGCGGATGGGTAAGCCAGAATACGCCCGCCAGCGCCAGTCGCTTCGACAAGCGGCGTGACACCCCCGGCCCGGTCGTCATTGCGCTCACCCTGCAACGCAACATCAACGATGCCGAGCAGCGCATCGTGGTGGTCGGCAACGGCGCCTTCCTCGCCAACAGCTTCGCCGGTAACGGCGGCAACGTGGATCTGGGAGTCAATATGCTGAACTGGCTGAGCGGCGAAGAACAGCTCATCTCACTGCAACCGCGCGTCGCCGGGGATAGCAATATCGTATTGAGCCAAATGCAGCTCACCTTCATCAGCGTCGGTTTTTTGCTGGGCCTGCCGCTGCTGTTGGCCGGATTTGGCGGGTACATCTGGTGGATACGCCGCCGCACTTAATTCCGTCATTCCCGCCTGCGCGGGAATGACAACTTTATAGATTGCAATCAATCCCAAAACATGCCTGAACTACCCGAAGTTGAGACGACGCGACGCGGTCTGGCGCCGCATCTTGAGGGCGCCACCCTCAGCGGTGTTGTGATCCGCAACGCCCGGTTGCGCTGGCCCATACCGGAAAACCTGCCGGAACTGTTGAGCGGACAGCCCATCATTTCTCTCAAACGCCGCGCCAAATATCTGCTGCTCGATTGCGGCAACGGGCACGGCAAAATTTCCACCCCTGATAAAACTTGCCATGCCCGTTCCCCCCATCCCAATTGCCCCCTCGCTACGCTCTCCCCCACGCAAGCAGGGGAAGGGACAAACGAATCGCTGCGCGAATTTCACATTTCGGGCACGCTGATTCTGCATCTGGGTATGTCCGGCAGCCTGCGCATTCTGCCTCTTGCAACACCTCCAGCCATGCACGACCATTTCGATTTGCTATTGGATAACGGCAAGCTGATGCGTTTGCGTGACCCGCGCCGCTTCGGTGCGGTGCTCTGGCATGAAGGGGATGTGCATGCTCACCCGCTGCTGGCCCGTCTAGGCCCGGAACCGCTGGAAGATTATCCGGGCAAGGACAGCTTTGACGCGCGCTATCTCTACCAGGCCACACGCGGGCGCAATATCGCCATCAAAGCCTTCATCATGAATAATCACATCGTCGTCGGCGTGGGCAACATCTATGCCTGCGAAGCGCTGTTCAGTGCCGGCATCAGCCCACTGCTCAAAGCAGGCAAACTCAGCCTGGCACGCTGTGACAAACTAGTCACAGCCATACGTACCACCCTGAGCGCCGCCATACTCGCGGGCGGCAGCACACTGCGCGATTTCGTCAATGCCTCGGGAAATCCCGGCTATTTCCAGCAGCAGCACTGGGTCTATGCACGCGCCGGTGAACCCTGCCGCTGCTGTGGCGCACCGATCAAACAGATTAAACAGGGTCAGCGTTCGAGTTTCTATTGCGTGAATTGCCAGAAGGAATAGCCGTTAGCCGTTAGCCGTTAGCCGTTAGTGCTGATTTTATCGGTGATTCAGAATTTAATTTTGTTGAGCACCTCGCGCCCGACCGATTCAAGGCAGCGCCGCGTTATTGTCAAACCACTGCTGCCAGCGCACCGCCTGTTTTGAAACCGATTCGAGCACCCCGGTCAGTTCATGCAACCCTCCGTGCGACAAAAGCTTCAGTTGCCATGCGACCAAAAGATAACTACGTATCACCTCGATTGACACCCGTAATTCGCCCAGCGCTTGCGAACCCTTGGCGCGCCCTCCCAGCTCATCTTTGCGGCAATGATTGGCCAAGGTCACCTGCTTCAGGCAAGACGTAATTTCAGTCAAAATGCTTTCGCCCGTCGTAAATCGAAACGGCTTGGGCAAACCCGCATGAATCGGGTAATAACGCTTGTAAAACATCAGCAAATCCGAAAAAATCTGCGGGTGCTTGAAAACCTTGTCCATAATCCAACTCCATGACAGAAACAGAAATCGCCTGCCAACTGTATGCCTGCGTCAATCAGGCCGGCAACAGCATCGACAAACGCCGCTACATGATCGAAATATCCAACCTCGTTGGCTCGCTTGCGCATGACATATACGCGGGAAGCTACCAACCGGGGAGAATGACCGCATTCGCAGTGCAAGACCCCAAGCTGCGCGAAATCTTCGCACCCACTTTCCGCGACCGCTTGGCCCAGCAGTGGCTGGTATCGGTCATCAATCCTGCGATAGCGCGTAGATGGATAGACGACTGTTTCTCCAATCGCATCGGCAAGGGCACCCACAGCGCCATCGGCAGGTTGCAACGCTTCATGCGCATGCCTGACCACAGCCACTACTGTCAAATGGACGTCCGCTCATTTTTCCCTTCCATCAACCGCCTTCTCCTGCTGATCCAATGGCAAGCTGAACTGGCAAGACTGCCCTACCCGGAGCAAACCCTCCGTCAACTGGATGCGGTTGCGCAAAAAATCATCTTGCAGAACCCAATCATTCCCAAACCCACGTTGAGCGGCAATCTTGCCCTGCTCAAACAAATACCGCCACACAAATCGCTGTTTCATAGCCTGCCCAATATCGGCTTGCCCATCGGCAGCCTGTCGAGCCAATTTTTCAGCAATGTTTACCTCAACCCTCTGGATCAGTACGTCAAGCATCAACTGAAAATCAGGGGCTACCTGCGCTACGTCGATGACTTCATCATCCTGGGCAATGAACCCAAAAAACTACTGGAACAAATGCGCCAAATTAACCAATACCTGGAAAATCACCTGCAACTGCAACTTCACCCCGACAAAACCGTATTGCAACGCGTCGATCAAGGCGCCAATTTTCTCGGCTACATCGTCTTCCCGCACTATCGCTATGTTCGCGAACGCACCTTACGGGCCTTGCGCAGCCGCATCTATTTCTTCAATTATCTGCTTGATCCGGCCCGTTACCCGCATGGCTCGAAGCCGCAACGCGGCACCTGGGTACAATGGCTGGTGCTGCATCAACTCACCCCGCCGCTCGCAATCAGCCCCATCATCCTCAAGCGCATGCTGGCCACGCTCAACAGCTACTACGGCCAACTTGGCCACGCCGACACCTACCATCTGCGGCGCAAGATTTACCACGAAATGCTCGGCCCGATAAAACGTTACTTCTTGCCAACCGACGCCAGCTACAGCCAATTGCACATTAAACAGGTCTGGTTGTTCTCACCCCCATGAGCGGGCGTGACTCTAGCGGACACACGACACGTAGTTGTTGTTCGCGTCGTTGTTCCAGTTGACGTTGCCGTTGTTCAGGTTGACGTTGTAGTGGTTGCCGACACCATTCGGCGTCGACGACCAGGTGTTGTTCAACGTCCAACCCTGAGCACGGATGCATCTTCACTATTGCCCGATAGACTATCGGACTCGGTCAAGCCGTTTTCACCGCGTAACCCCCATGATGCGATCAGGTGCAAGCACCCGACAGCGGAAGATGCCAGCCACATCCCCACAAGCCTGTTTTGTTTCAGCCGTAACCGAAACACCCATTAGGCACCCATGCATGGCATAGGCAGGATGAGACCAAGCCAGAACCAAAATATTGTCAGGCCACCTCCCTTTCCTGCCATTGCCGCTGCAAATCGGCCACCAGATTCAGCGCCGCCAGCGGCGAATTGTTGACGAGGTTGAACTGTATCAATTGATCGATCAACCGCTGCGCCAGATTCGGCGCCACCTGCGCCGCATCACCCACCTCAACGGTAGGCACCGAAACGCCCGGCATCACCAGCGGCAAAGCCTCGCGCCAAGCCTCATACAATGCTCGCTCAACCGGCTCGGCCAGCGGCCAGCGCCAAGTCAACGCATCCAGTTGGCTGGCCTGCGCAAAACCCGGCAATGCCGCCACGACCGTAAACGGCACCCCGCACACGACCCTATCCCCGGCTATCGACTTGACAAAGCGGCGCATCGGCTTGCACGCCAGCACCTGATGGATGAAACCATAAGCCCCTTCGTTATAGGCGCGGACGAAAAGCCCTTCCTTGTAAAGAAAGACCGCACTGAGATCGGCTGCCTGCCGGGAAAATTTTGTTACTACCACGCTGCAATCCTCATCGAATTCCTGCATTGCACACCGCCCCGAAAATCGCCCCGCGCTACGCGCGGAATATTCACCCCAAGACCAACCTCAAAGGCAATCAACCCCAGAAAAACAACAAAACCTAAAAATCAAAATTCAAAGGCCGAGGCTCTAGCGGACACACGACACGTAGAGGTAGTCGATGTTCGCGTCGTTGAACCAGTGGACGCTGCCGTTGAACAGGCCGACGCCGTAGTGGAAGCCGACACCAAACGGCGTCGACGACCAGGTGTAGCCCAACGTCCAACCCTGAGCACCCGCCAACGCACCGGAGGAATACAGGGCACTCAGTTCGGTTTGCGTCGGCAAACGCCAGCCAGTCTGGCCATTGATGGTGGTGTTGGTGCAATAGGCGTTGGCATTCGTCCAGTTGTTATATCCCCCAGGAATACCCCAACCAAAGAAATCTCCCCCAAAGGTGGCGCTGCCGATGGTGTTCGGCGTCCAGGTCAGCCCGCCCTGAGAAATGTATCCGGCAGGCAGTGCTGCCGCAGCCACCGCTGCCGTGGCACCCGATAGCACCGGTGTGCCGGTGGTCGGCGCGACGCTCGATACCGGCGTCACTTCAAACGTAATGGTGTTGCCCACGTCGGCTACGACCAACGTGTAGCTGCTGGCCGTGGCTCCGGCTATGGCAGCCCCGTTGCGCAGCCAGCGGAATGTCGAGACGCCCTGCGGGTCGCCGTTGGTATCGGCATAGGTGTATGCGCCCGTCAGCAACTGGCCGACTTGTGCAGTGCCGCTGATGCTGGCCGCACTGGCGGTCGGTGCAGCGGTATTGGTGGTGAAGCTCAGCGTTGCAATAGCGCCTGCCGGATTAATTCCGGCTGCCGCGACACGTACCAGCAGCGTACGCACCCCGGCAAAGCTGATCGCATTAAATGTTGCAGCGTTGTAAGCCACATACGCCGCGCCGTCCAGGCTGTATTCCATGCCGCTCGCCATTCCCGTTACCGTATTGGCTACGTCATCTGCGGACACTGTTGGAGCTGCCGGAGTCACCGGATTCGTTGTGAAGTTCAGCGTCGTAACAAGACCAAATGGATTAATTCCTGCTGCCGCGACACGTACCAGCAGCGTATGCACCCCGGCAAAGCTGATCGCATTAAAGGTCGCTACGTTGTAAGCCACGTAGCCCGCGCCATCCAGACTATATTCCATGCCGGTCGCCATGCCCGTTACCGTATTCGCGGTATCATTCGCCGTCACCAAAGGCGCTACGGGGGTGACTGGATTGGTGGTGAAACTCAACGTGGTTGCAGCTGAGGTCGGGTTGATGCCCGCTGCCGTAACTCGAACCAGCAGCGTATGATTTCCGGCAAAGCTGATCGCATTAAATGTTGCAGCGTTGTAAGCCACATACGCTGCACCATCCAGGCTGTATTCCATGCCGCTCGCCATGCCCGCTACGGTGTTCGCGGTATCATCCGCCGTTACTGTTGGCGCAACGGGCGTTACCGGATTGGTGGTGAAGCTCAGTGTGGTTATTGTGCCTGCCGGATTAATTCCGGCTGCCGCCACACGAACCAGCAGCGTGTGGGCCCCTGCAAAGCTGATCGCATTAAAAATCGCCGCGTTGTAAGCCACGTACGCCGCCCCATCCAGACTGTATTCCATGCCGGTAGCCATGCCCGCCACGGTGTTCGCGGTATCGTCCGCCGTCACCAAAGGCGCTACGGGGGTGACTGGATTAGTGGTGAAGCTCAGTGTGGTTACAGCAGAAGCCGGGTTGATGCCTGCTGCTGCGACACGCACCAGCAGCGTATGCACTCCGGCAAAACTGATCGCATTAAAAGTCGCCGCGTTGTAAACCACGTACGCCGCCCCATCCAGACTGTATTCCATGCCGGTAGCCATGCCCGCCACGGTGTTCGCGGTATCGTCCGCCGTCACGGTCGGCGCTGCGGGGGTCACCGCACCGTTAGCCAGCGTGATACTGTCTATCTTGACCGAACCATGCGAAATGAGCACTGTCACCAGCGTGGAGCCTCCGCCCAGATTATTGACGGTAATTACATACGTATCGATCACGCCAATCGCAGGTTGAACGATTTTAGTCGGATCGGTGATCAGATTATTGCCTGAGACCGCGAACTGGCCGGTATTGGCAAAAGCCGCACCATTGAGCGTGACGCCCGCGATGCCGGTGACGGCAATGCCTAGCGGTGTGGTGACCACGCCCGTTGCGACATTAACGCTGGAACCGGCAGGCAGCGCCGCCTTGTTGACATCAATCAGGCGTAGCGGTGCGGCGGTGGTATCCACCTTGGCGACCGCCTGTGTCAGAAGATAAGCCGGGCGTTTGGCGACTTCATCGACCAGACTGCCCCAGGCCGGCGTACCGCTGCCATAACTGGCCCGATTCCCGCCGGATTTCCCGCCGGATTTCCCGCCGAAGTCATATTTAAACACCATGCTGAGTCGCTTGTCGCCGGGCGCACCGTCGCGACCCTGCAGACTGACGAAGTTGACGCCAAACAACCAGCCGTCGCCAAACGGACTTTCCAGCCCCAGTGTGTAGCGGTTCTGCACAGCGGCATCCGCGCCAGCATTGAGCCTGATCCCGCCCGCCAGCTGCTGTATCCATTCGATGCTGCCGGTGGCACGGGCAGTGCGCTGTTTACCGGTAAGGTAATCGTATTCCAGCCGCTCGCCACCCGCGCCCAGCTTGAGAGCGCTGCCAGGCAACGGTGTAAACGCCAGTCGGCCTTGCAGCCCGGTGACGCGTCCGCCCGCCACGCGGCGCGGATCGTTCCACAACTCGTAAAACGTAGCCGTGTCTAGCGCGTAAGTCTTGTCTGCAAGATCGCGACTGGGGGTGTCGGCATAATAGCCGTTGATTTCGGCGCTGTTCAGCACGCCCTGCATCAGGCGAAACTGGTAGCTGACGGCAGCATTGTTCTGCGTCATTTCGACTTTTTCAAGGCCGGAGATAAAGCCGAAACCCAGCGACTGGCGCATCTGACCGAGATTGAAGATAACGCGCTGAGTTTCGTCCACTTGTAATCCGAGGTTAACCAGCAGTTCTTTTTTGAGGTTCCCGACTCTGAATACCAGGCCGGTAGCTGCGCGCTCGCCCAGCGGGAACGCAAAAGCGCCGCCCAGACTGAAATTGCTCTGGTTGCCGTATTCAGGACTGATCACGAGACGCATGCCGTCGAAGCGGTTATCAAACGTCGCGCCGTTAGGGCCTACATTTAGCGTGCCGGGGCTCTCACTGGGCTGACCGAGATTAGGCAAGGTGTTGGACGGGGTTTCTTCCGCCAGGACAGGATGAGCTTGTATGGCGGGGTAAATCAACAAGAGTGAGATAAGCAGCGGCGTGAGGCGGAAGACTTTGCTCACACAGACAGACGGTGCGGCAAATTCAGCTAGTAGCGGTTCGGTTCGGTTCGGTTCGGTTCGGTTCGGTTCGGTTCGGTTCGGTTCGGTTCGGTTCGGTTCGCAATAAATGTGCCATTGACTTTGTTCCCATTTGATTTTTTCGGAGTCTGCATCAACCCTGTCAGGGTGTCAACTTTTAAGCCGATGGTGTAAGAAATTTTGGCTCTATGTGATTTGTAAACGGTAAATTGGCAGGAAACTGCCGCCACTTTGAAAGGAGTCGCAATGACCGTAGAAAAAGCAACGGTTGGCGTTGAATACACGCTAGCGCTTTATCCACCCAAAGCTCAACAATTAACCCCGATAATCCATTAGGCCGTCATTCCCGCGCAGACGGGAATCCAGTTGATTGAATTATTCCCGCGAAGCGGACAAAACCGAGGTCTTGTCCGCTTCGCGGCACTTTTTTTGCTGGGTTAAATACCTCCGGATTCATCATGTGTTGCCCGCTTCCAACACTTGAATCCTGCGGTTCGGTCAGGCTGTGATAGAGTGCGCGTCATGCCTGTCATCCCGCTGCTTGCCCTGCTTGTCTTGTCGTTTTCTGCCCACGCAGAGCGGCTGCCTCGTCCTGACCATGTGCTTGTAGTCATCGAAGAAAACCGCGGCTATGAACAGATCATGGATCAGTCGAAACGCGATTCCTATATCCACGCACTGGCAAAACGCGGCATGCTGTTCACTCGTTCTTATGGCGTCACGCATCCCAGTCAGCCCAACTATCTGGCATTGTTTTCCGGGTCCACGCAAGGGGTAATCAGCAATTCCTGTCCACACACCTTCGATTCTGACAACCTGGCCACGGCCTTGCTGGACAAGGGCTTGAGCTTTGTCAGCTATTCCGAATCACTGCCTGTAGCGGGCGATACCCGCTGCACATCCGGCGCCTACCAGCGCAAGCACAATCCGCTGGTGAACTGGCAGGGGACGCGCCTGCCCGCTTCATTAAATCTGGGCTTTGATGCTTTTCCCCGTGATTTTTCACAACTGCCTAGCGTAGCGTTCGTCATTCCCGACCAGGACAACGACATGCATGACGGCAGCTTTGATGCTGCGGACGCATGGCTGCGCACCCACATCAATCCCTACGTCGAATGGGCATTCAAACATAACAGCTTGTTGATTCTAACCTGGGATGAAGACAACTACCGTGAAGACAACCACATCGTCACGCTACTGCTTGGCCCTATGGTAAAAACCGGCATCAGCGATCAGCCCATCAATCACTACAACCTGTTGCGCACCCTGCTCGATTTTTACGATTTACCCGCGCTGGGCGCGAGCCGTGATGCAGAAACTATCACGGGTATCTGGAAGTAGCGGCCAGCTCAAGGCTACACATAAAAAAACCGCGCCATGGCGCGGTTTTTCGTGGCGTGGACCGTGCCATCCGAATTATTTCTTGGCAGCCATCAGCCTTTCATATTTTGCCTGCAACTGCGCATTGCTTTCCACATGCGCCAGGTCTTTGGGGATGCAATCCACCGGGCATACTTCCACGCATTGCGGCGTATCGTAGTGACCTACGCACTCAGTGCATTTATCCGGATCAATCTCGTAAATAGTATCGCCTTGCGAAATGGCATCATTCGGGCATTCCGGTTCGCACACGTCGCAATTGATACATTCATCGGTAATTATCAGTGCCATACTTCTCTCCTCATATAATCAATCTTTGTCGGCCCAAGAAAACCGAGGTTCTCAGAGGCTCTGGTTTTTTTGCTGCAACCTGAGCACCACGGCAGGCGATACAAACTTGCCGACATCCCCGCCAAAGCGCGCCACTTCGCGCACCATCGTGGCCGAAATAAAGGTGTACTGCTCTGCCGGTGTCAGAAACAGGGTTTCCATTTCCGGGAACAGATTACGATTCATGCCCGCCAGTTGAAACTCATATTCAAAATCTGATGCGGCCCGCAAACCGCGCAATACCACACGCGCCCGCTGCGATTGCACAAAGCTCATCAGCAAGCCGTCAAAGCCTTCCACACGCACGTTGGCGTAGTCGGCGAAAACCTCACGCGCCATATCCACCCGTTCATCCAGCGAAAACAAGGTATTCGCGCGGCTTTTTGCCACGGCTACGATCACTTCGCCGAACAATCCCGCCGCACGGCGCACCACATCCTCGTGGCCGCTGGTGATGGGGTCAAATGTCCCGGGATACACGACTTTGATCATTTTGCCAGCCCTATCAATTGGTACCACACCTGCCCCGCCCTGCCCGATTTCAAGACCCGCCAGGGCGACGACACTGCAATCGCCGCACCGGATTCCACATAAACCACGCCATTTTCATTCAGGCGTTGCGGCAGAATTTCCAGCAGACCGGGGAAATAATCGCTTTGAAAAGGCGGGTCCAGAAAAATCACATCATAGCGTTGCGTATCGCGCCGGACGAATTCTAGCCCATCCTGATGGCGCACGACTACGTTAGCACAGGCTAATTTTCCAATATTTTCCCTCAAGGCACGAAATACCGGGGTGTTTTTCTCCACCATCAGTACCCGTTCAGCTCCACGGGACGCCGCCTCGAAACCCAGCGCGCCGCTGCCAGCAAACAGATCCAGACAGCTTCGTCCATACAATGTTTGCCCCAGCCAGTTAAACAGGGTCTCGCGCACCCGGTCGGGCGTCGGACGCAGCCCTTCTGCCTCAGGGAAGGTAATAATGCGGCTGCGCAGCTCGCCACCGCCTATCCTGACCTTATTTATTTTCGCCTCCTGCGCTTTCTGCCTTTGCTTCAGGCGCACCGACGATCACCGTTGCCATCGCCTGCGGATGTATATGACGGGAAAAGGCATCGCGTATCTGTGCGACCGTGACGCGTTCAACACGGGCGGTAAAATCATCCAGATACGTCAACGGCAGATCGTAGAAACCGATGACGCTCAGATAATCCAGTATCTTGCGGTTGCTGTCGATACGCAAAGCAAATCCGCCAACGAGGTTTTGCCTGGCGGCGCGCAATTCCTTCTCCGTCGGGCCTTGCGCGATAAATTCAGCCAGCGTGTTGCGCACCAGCTTCAGTGCTTCATCGGCCTGTTCCTTCTTGGTTTGCAGACCAATCTGGAATGCGCCCGGCTGTTTGAGCGGCATGAAGTAGCTATACACGCTATAGGCCAGACCGCGTTTTTCACGCACTTCATTCATCAGCCGTGACACGAAACCGCCGCCTCCCAGTATGTAATTGCCAACATACAACGGGAAGTAATCAGGGTCACTGCGCGACATGCCAGGCGCACCGATCAGAATATGGCTCTGACTGGCAGGATGCGTGATGCGCTGCTCAATCGCCGGGATTTGCATCGTCACGGCAGGCAATGCAGCGCGCCCGCCCGAGACAGGCAATTGGGCAGTGAGTTGCTCGGCAATCGCCTCAGCCTGAGCGCGCGTGACATCGCCCATGATGGCGACCACCGCACGACTCGCGTTGTAATGCGCCGCATAAAAACCCCGCAAATCCTGGGCCGATATTTTTTCAACGCTGACAACCTCGCCCGAGACCGGCAAGGCATAGGGATGCGCGCCATACACAGCCTTCTGGAACGCCTTGTCGGCGATGGACTCCGGCTTGGTCTCGGCTTCCTTCAGGGCGGAGATCAGACGCACTTTTTCACGTGTCAGGATTGCGTCCGGAAATGCCGGCTGCTGCAGCACCTGCGCCATGATATTCAATGCCTGATCGCGTTCAGCCGCGCTGCTCAGGGTGCGCAAAGTCACACTCGCCCTGTCCTGATCAAAGCTGCCACCGAATTGCGCGCCAACATCTGCCATGCCGCGCGATATATCGTCCTCGCTCAACCCTGCCGCGCCTTTATCGAGCAAATGATGCGCCATGCCTGCCACACCGGATTTCTCTGCGGTATCAAAGCTGCTGCCCGCCGGAACACTCACGGCCACATCCAGCATGGCAATGTCGTGGTTTTCCACAAACAGCACTTTTGCGCCACCGGCACTCTGCCAGCTCTGGATCTGGGGCGTGGCGCAGGCCAGACTGCTGATGCAGCACAGGGCTGCAACACATAACAATTCAGCTTTAACGAACATGAGCCGCTCCTTCAACTTTATGGCTGGACTTGCCCGACAGCGGCTGAGGATCAAGCACTGCAACGGTCAGATTATCGTCCTTCAGGTAAGCGAGTGCGACCTCGCGCACCTGCTCCGCCGTCACCGCCTGCAACTTATTCAGCATCACCGGCAAAGTCTTGTGTCCCAGCCCTATGCTTTCCATCTGGCCTATCTGCATCGCCTGATAAAACACCGAGTCCAGCTTGTACACTTCGCCCGCCATCACCTGCGCCTTGACGCGCTTCAGCTCTTCCGCGCTCACGCCCTCCTTGATCAACAGTGCAATTTCCTGACGCAGCGCAGTTTCCGCATCGCCCACCGTTTTGCCTGTACTCGGCGTGGCTTGCAGCGTAAACAGACTCGGGCCGCGCGATGCAGAGTCATAACCCGCACCGACACTGCTTGCCACCTGCTGTTCGCGCACCAGGTGCTTGTTCAGCCGCGCAGATTCATTACCATCCAGCACGCCTGCGAGAATTTCCAGCGCATAAGGCTGCCAGTCCTGCTCAGGCTGTTGCAGTACGGGGGTGTGATAGCTCATCACCAGCTGCGGCAATTCTGCGGGCGCCTTCACCACCATTCTTTTAATGCCCAGTTGTACCGGCTCGGTAAAATTCCTGCGCGGCGGCAAGACGCGCTTGGCTATGCCGCCATAGTGGCGCTGCGCCAGCGCAAATACTTCACTCGCCTTGACATCCCCGGCAATGACCAAAGTGGCGTTGTTGGGCGCATACCATTGCCGATACCATGCTGCGGCATCAGCCACGTCCAGCGATTCCAGATCACTCATCCAGCCTATCACCGGATTCTGATAGGGATGCTCCTGATAGGCCACTGCCATCATTTTTTCCTGCAATAGGGCCTGCGGCTGGTCGTCGGTACGCATGCGGCGCTCTTCCATCACCACTCTGACCTCCTTGGCAAATTCGTCGGCGGACAGATTCAAATTATGCATACGATCTGCTTCAAGTTTCATCGCCAGCGGCAATCTGGATTTGTGCAATTGCTGAAAATATGCGGTGTAATCATAGCTGGTAAAGGCATTCTCGCGCCCGCCCGCCGCCGCAATACGTCGGGAAAATTCACCCGCCGGCACGCTACGGCTACCCTTGAACATCAGGTGCTCCAGCACATGTGCGATGCCGGTCTTGCCGGTGCGTTCGTCCATGCTGCCTGCCTTGTACCATATCTGCTGCACCACCACAGGCGCACGGTGATCTTCCTTGACGATAACTTTCAGCCCGTTAGCCAGCGTGCGCTCAAACACCTCCGCCTGCGCGACGTGTAGCCCGCTGCCCAGCAACATTGCAACGAAAAACAGATAAATCCTCATAATCCCTAGCCCCAAAACAAGTAATCAGCATAAAATAACGCCAACAGCCACATGAAGTGGCCTTTTTTCATTATGCCCGAACTCTAGTCCCGGAACGCATACCCCATGTTTAGTTTTCTAAAAAAGAGCACACCCGACAAAATCTCCGCGAATGTTGTCGAAAAACCTGTCCTGAGCTGGGTCGAGCGGCTGAAGTCCGGGCTTGCACGCACCGGCAACCAGCTGACCGATCTTTTCAGTCGTGGCGGCAAGATAGATGACGATCTCTACGAGGAACTGGAAACCATCCTGATCACTTCGGATGTCGGCATGGATGCCACCCATGCGCTGCTCGCCGATCTTCGTCGCCACGTCAGGGAGCACAAGCTCAGCGAGGCGGCCGAACTCAAGGCCGGACTTGCGCACTGCCTGCTCAAGCTGCTCAAACCACTGGCCATTCCGTTGCAGGCCGACACTCACCAGCCTTTCGTCATCATGATGGTCGGGGTAAATGGTGCGGGCAAAACAACATCCATCGGAAAACTGGCGAAATATCTGCAATCGCAAGGCTTGTCCGTACTGCTCGCGGCGGGCGACACTTTTCGCGCCGCTGCACGCGAACAACTGATGGCCTGGGGTGAGCGCAATAACGTGACGGTGATCGCACAGCAAGCCTGCCCTGAGCAAGGCCGAAGGGGTGGCGATGCCGCTGCCGTTATTTATGATGCCGTTCAGGCTGCCCAAGCGCGCAAAATCGACGTAGTGCTGGCCGATACGGCGGGCCGTCTGACCACGCAGGCACACCTGATGGAAGAAATCAAAAAAGTGAAGCGCGTCATTACCAAGGTATTGCCCGCTGCGCCCCATGAAGTGTTGCTCGTGCTGGACGCCAACACGGGACAGAATGCGCTGAGCCAGGTAAAAGCCTTCGATCAGGCGCTGGGTGTGACCGGTCTGATTTTAACCAAGCTGGACGGCACGGCCAAAGGCGGGGTGATTGCGGCGATTGCCAAGGCGCATCCCATACCGGTACGCTTCATCGGGGTCGGTGAGGGACTGGATGACCTGCGGCCTTTTGTTGCGGAAGAATTTATTGCGGCCTTGCTGGGAATGCCCACATGATTGCGTTCAATCAAGTCAGCAAACGTTATCCCGGCGGTTATGAGGCGCTCAAACAGGTCTCTTTTGAACTCGCCAAGGGTGAAATGGCCTTTCTTTCCGGGCATTCGGGGGCGGGCAAGAGCACCTTGCTCAAGCTCATCGCGGCGATCGAACGCCCCACCAGCGGCAGCGTGCTGGTTAACAACCAGAACGTCAGCGTGCTCAAAAAGGGCGCCTTGCCTTATTTGCGCCGCAACCTCGGTCTTATTTTTCAGGATCACAAGCTGTTGTTCGACCGCACCGTGTTCGACAACGTGCTGCTGCCGCTGCAAATTTGCGGCTTTGACCACCGCGAGAGCGGAAAGCGCGTGCGCGCGGCACTGGACAAAGTGGGTTTGCTCAATCGTGAAAAATCCAACCCCATCGCGCTATCCGGCGGTGAACAACAACGACTGTGCATTGCACGCGCCATCGTCAACCGCCCCTCCATTCTGCTGGCTGACGAGCCCACCGGCAATCTGGATGCGGAATATGCGCAGGAAATTATGGCGATATTCAACTCATTCCATCAGGTAGGCGTCACGCTGCTCATCTCGACTCATGACGCGGACATGCTGCGCAACAGCCATGTCCGCGTGATCGCGCTCAAACACGGTGAAATACAACACCCGGCAAGCCATCACGAGCCGGTTACTCCAACAGGCACAGGGCAAGCATGATGAGCGCGTTCAATCAGCATCTGGGCGTGATGAAAACCGCCTTGCGACGCATGTTTATCTCCCCTCTGGCAGGATTTCTCAATATTCTGGTCATCGGCATTGCCCTCAGCCTGCCTGCCGGCATGTACGTGCTGTTGCAAAACACGCAAAATCTGGTCGCGCAACTCTCAGGCTCACCGCAAATCAGCCTGTTCCTGACGATGGAGACGACGGCGGATGACGTTGCGCAATTACGCAATCAGCTGGCGCGCCATAAGGGTATCCACGGCATTGAATTCATCTCGCGTACAGCGGCGCTGGAACAGCTGGGTGAAAACTCCGGGCTTGATGATGTTATTGCCGGACTGGAAGACAACCCATTACCCGATGCCTATATCGTTTCGCCAATCGCGACAGATGCCAAATCGCTGGAGGAACTGCGTAATAAACTACAGCAACTCCCCGGCGTAGAGCTCGCACAACTCGATTCCGCGTGGGCTTACAAGCTGGAAGCAATACTCGAACTTGCGCGTATCGCCGTACTTGTGCTCGCCAGTCTGCTCAGTCTTGGCCTGATTGCCATCACCTTCAACACGATACGTCTGCAAATTCTTACTCAGCGTGACGAAATTCAGATCGCCAGACTGATAGGAGCGACCGATGCATTTATACGCCGCCCCTTCATGTATTTCGGCGCGCTGCAGGGGCTATTCGGCGGCATCACTGCCTGGCTGATCATCGCCCTGAGCCTGCAGCTGCTCAGACTGCCCCTGGCCACCTTATCGCAACTCTATTCCAGCACGTTCACCCTGCAAGCACTTACGCTCAGCGACAGCCTGTCACTCCTGCTGTTCTCCGTGTATCTCGGCTGGCTGGGCGCATGGCTGTCTGTCGCGCGACACTTATCGCAAACCGAGCCGCGCTGACTTGAACTTTGCAGCCTATTGGCACTCTCAAGCAGCGAGTGTTAGAATTCGCAACCCAGGAGGAAATCCCCGTGAATAGCGCGATCAACTTACCCATACCCTCTGCCGTTGGCAGCGTGGACAGCTACATAAGTTTAGTTAAACGCTACGCCCTGCTGTCGCAGGAAGAAGAGTTTGACCTGGCAACGCGTTTCCACAAGGAAAACGATCTGGACGCCGCACGCAAACTGGTGTTATCGCATCTGCGTGTGGTGGTCAGCGTAGCGCGCGGCTACGCCGGGTACGGCCTGCCACAGGCAGACTTGATACAGGAAGGCAATATCGGTCTGATGAAGGCCGTGAAACATTACGACCCTGATTATGGCGTACGCCTGGTATCGTTCGCATTGCACTGGATACGCGCGGAAATCAATGAATTCGTGGTTCGCAACTGGCGCATGGTCAAGATCGCCACCACCAAAGCGCAGCGCAAATTATTTTTTAATCTGCGCAGCATGAAACACGGACTGGCATCCCTCAAGCCCCAACAGGTCAGCGAAATCGCTCAAAAGCTTAACGTCAGCGAAAGCGATGTTATAGAAATGGAGGCGCGTTTTGCCGGCCATGATGTCGCACTGGAGCCTGTCGGCAGCAACGACGATGAAAGCTACGCACCGATCCAGTACCTGGCAGATAATGAAGATCACGAACCTTCAAATATCATGGAAACGGCTGAGCGCGATCATCTGCGCACGGCAGGTCTTGCAAATGCCTTATCCAGTCTGGACGAACGCAGCCGCCGCATCGTAGAGGCGCGTTGGTTAAGCGAGGATAAGGCGGCTACCCTGCACGACCTGGCAGCAGAATTTAACGTATCGGCCGAGCGCATCCGTCAGATAGAACAAAAGGCCATGAGTAAGATGCAGTCAGCATTAGTGCTCTCCGCCGCCTGACCCTACCACCGTCCGAAAAAAAACCGCATAAATGCCTAGCCGTTTTTTTTCGTGCTGAGGAATAGCGACTATTTGACTATTTTCAACTGGGGTTTGCGCGCAACCGGTTTGGTGCTCTCGCCTCCAGCGCCAGCAGAGGGTGACGGCTCTTGCGAATCCGGCCCCTGAAATACCAGTCCCTGCCCTGTTTCCTTGGCAAATATACCCATCACCGCATCAACCGGGACCATCAGATCAAATGACGCGCCGCCAAAACGGCCACCACAGGTAATCATTTCGTTGCCCATTTCCAGATTGCGTACCGCGCTTGCACTCATGTTGAGTACGATCTCGCCATCCTTGACGTAAGCGGGCGGAACCTCGGTCTGTTCGTTGACGCGCACCGCCAGGTAAGGTGTCAGACCGCTATCCACACACCATTCATAAATTGCACGAATCAGATAGGGACGTGTAGACAGATCACTCACTTGCGCATTGCCCTTTCAGCAGGTGTCAGTGAATCGATAAAACCCTGGCGTGAGAACAAGCGCTCAGCGTATTTCATCAGAGGCGCAGCCTCCTTGCCCATATTAATGCCGTAATGTTCGAGGCGCCACAGCAGGGGCGCAATCGCCACATCCAGCATGGAGAAGTCATTCCCCAGCAAAAATTTTTGCTTGGTGAGAATTTGTGCGAGTTGCGCCAGACTGTCACGAATGATCAGGCGCGCCTTCTCGGCAGGTTTGCCGCCCTGCAGAATAATATCGACGTTGCTATACAATTCCTGCTCGAAACGGTGCAAAAACAGTCGTGCTCGCCCTCTCATAACGGGATCGGCCGGCATCAGCTGCGGATGCGGGAAACGTTCATCAATGTATTCATTGATGATATTGGCCTCGGTCAAAATCAGGTCACGCTCAACCAGAACCGGAACCTTGTTGTATGGATTGATGGCAGCCAGATCTTCCGCCCTGTCGATATGATCAACGTCAATAACTTCAAAATCCATACCTTTCTCAAAGAGCACAATCCGGCAACGGTGAGAATATGGGCACGAGGTGCCCGAATACAATCGCATCATGAAAACAACCTATCTATTAAAGCCCAACAAAAAAACCAAAAGGCGGGACTATCAGTCCCGCCATAATGGCACTTGTCACTACTGCACGGAAACTATCACAAGTGCACCGTGCAATTCAAGTCTAGTTTAGTGAATATCCTTCCAGATTTCCTTTTTCAGCGCATAAACGAGCAGGAACATAAGAGAAAGGAAGCCCAATACGATCCAGCCCAGCCGATAACGTACCATCTTGGCGGGTTCACCCATAAATACCAGGTAGTTGGTCAAATCAGCAACAGCAGCATCATAGGCTACCGGAGTCAGGGAACCCGGTGTTTTTAACACCAGCTTGCCCGCGCCGTGGCCTTCATGGCTTTCCAGCGCTTGCTCACCCTGCAGATCCGCCATCACGTGCGGCATCGCTACCCCGGGAAACACGATGTTGTTCCAGCCGGAAGGACGCGTAGTATCGATGTGGAATCCGCGCAAATAGCTGTAAAGCCAGTCAGCGCTGCGTGAACGTGAAATGACACTCAGATCAGGCGGCGTTACACCAAAAGCCAGCTTGGCCGAGTTCGCGTCCATCGTAGCCAGCATGGTCGAACCGACCTTGACGTCTTCCGGCAACTGCAGATCCACCTTGATCTGTTCCTCAGTCATGCCGATGTCGCCCAAGCGGTTGTAACGCATGGAAACAGCAGAATGACAAGCAAGACATCTCGATGTAAACAGCTTCGCGCCGCGTTGCAGGGACGCGGTGTCTTGCAGATTCACCGGCGCCGTATCCAGATGGACTGCAGCACCGCTGGCCATCGCCACGGCGGGCATCGCCAAAAGCAGTGCCACCGCGCAGATTTTTTTGATAATTTTCATGTCTACAAACCTTTCTGTTCTATTTGAACGTAACGCGATCAGGCTCGGGCTTGCACTTGTCGATCTTGGTATACCAAGGCATCAGCAAGAAGAAGGCAAAATACACCACGGCCAGAATCTGCGAGAACACCGTATAAGTCGGCGTAGAAGGCATCAGACCGAGCCAGCCCAGACCGACAAAGCTCACCACAAAGGAAGCGAGAAATGCCTTGTAGAGCGGGCCGCGATAACGGATGGACTTGACCTTGCCACGATCCAGCCATGGCAGGAAGAAGAAGGCCACTGTTGCAATACCCATCGCCACCACACCCGGGAACTGAGAACCGAACAGCGGTGGAACCGCACGAAGAATCGCGTAGTAAGGCGTGAAATACCATACCGGCGCAATATGTTCGGGCGTCTTCATCGGGTTGGCCGGAACAAAGTTATTGTATTCCAGGAAATAGCCACCCATATCCGGCGCAAAGAACACAATCGCACAGAAGATAATCAGGAAACCCATCACACCGACGCCGTCCTTTACCGTGTAATACGGATGGAAAGGAATTCCGTCCAGCGGTTTGCCGTTGGCATCCTTGTGCTTCTTGATTTCAATACCGTCCGGATTATTGGAACCCACCTCATGCAAGGCAACGAGGTGCGCAATAACGATCAACACCAGAATCAGCGGTATGGCAACCACGTGCAGTGCGAAAAAGCGATTGAGCGTGATGTCGGAAACGACGAAATCACCGCGTATCAGGATAGCCAGGTCATGGCCGATGAAAGGAACCGACGAGAACAGGTTGACGATCACCTGCGCACCCCAGAACGACATCTGACCCCAGGGCAACAGATAACCCATAAAGGCTTCACCCATCAACGCCAGATAGATGATCATGCCGATAATCCACAGCAATTCGCGCGGCTTCCGGTAGGAGCCGTACATCATGCCACGGAACATGTGCAGATAAATCACCACGAAGAACATCGACGCGCCGGTTGAATGTATGTAACGCAGCAACCAGCCCCATTGCACATCGCGCATGATGTACTCGACCGATGTGAATGCGAACAAGGCATCAGGCTTGTAATTCATGGTCAGGAAAATACCGCTGACGAACTGAATAACCAGCAACAACATGGCCAGCGAACCAAAGAAATACCAGAAGTTGAAATTTTTCGGTGCGTAGTACTCGGATACATGTTCTTTCCACATGGAAACCAGTGGGAAACGCTCATCTATCCAGCCTACCAATTTAGTTAGCAAATTCATCATGCTTTCCCCTTGCTGTCATCACCGATCACCAGACGGGTATCGCTGAGATACTTGTGCGGCGGAATAATCATGTTGGTGGGTGCGGGGACACCCTTGAATACGCGTGCAGCCAGGTCAAAACGGGAGCCATGACAGGGGCAGAACCATCCGCCCGCCCAATTTGCGCCCAAGTCAGCTGGCGCAACTTCAGGACGGAAAGTAGGCGAACAACCCAGGTGGGTACACACACCCAGCACAACCAGGAATTCGGGTTTGATGGAACGGGTAGGATTATTGCAATATTCCGGTTGCTGCGGAACTTCAGATGTCGGGTCAGCCAATTCCGTGTCATGCTTGGTGAGAATATCGAGCATTTCCTGGGTACGATGCACTATCCACACCGGCTTGCCTTGCCACTCCACACTCATCATCGCGCCGGGTTCAATTCCGCTCACATCCACCTCAATCGGCGCACCCGCCGCCTTGGCGCGTTCGCTCGGCATCAGGCTCAGCACAAACGGCGCGCCTGCCCCGACGGCGGCCACTCCGCCTGCCGCAGCGCTTGCCGCGATCAACAGCCGACGCTTATTGTTATCTACATTCTCAGTCATAATTCCTCATCCCTATTTATTGGTAGCGTTACTATTCAATCAACAATATTGACTGTCACTATTATTTTTATTTTTCATGGTAGCGGTCGCCGGGGAAACGCCTACAAATTCCTGCCCCCGGCAAATTCTGATTGCCAACCGCGAATACTACATAGCAAAACCGTGCACTGCCAGCAAAACATGCTAAATCATTGCAATTACAAAGATTTATCAGCGTTTGGTTATATGCTTAATTATTCTTGGCGCCTTGCTGTACCCATTTTCTCAGGGTCAGGATATATTGCCTGTCCAGCGTGCCGGAGGCATTCAGGCCGGCAGGCATTTTCAGGCCACGATTGGTGCCGGTAAGCAATTTGGTGAACGTGCTGGTCTCGCTATCACCCGGCTTGACGACGGCGCCAAATTTGGTCCCTTTCATCAAGCTCTCATAAGAGCTCATATCCAGTCCGCTTTTGACATAGCCTTTCCCTCCGGGGATATGACAATTCAAACAGTAATCATGGATGATAGGCTGCACATCACTCCTGAAGCTGATTTCTCCGCCCCCGGTTAGCTTAAGCGCGCCCAGCTCGGGGGCGAGCGCGCCCACCTCGGGGGCGGATGTCTCGCCCAAAGCGTTAAATGAAAGCGCCAAAAGTACGGACACACTCAGCAAGAACTTTATTTTCATATCGCCTCCAAAATACAACCGCCATTAATTCGTATTTACATTTAACGATGGCTTTATTGCTACTTGCAGCGGAACGGCGCTGCCCCGTTTACGTTCCCAATCCTTCGCTACCAGACAAATTCAGCACATGAAGCCACATGCTAAAAAATCAAGGTCGCAATAGTACGCAACACACTATTAATTTGCAATGTCCAGCAAGCGGTGTCAGGCGGTTAAACCGGGTTATTTTGATCGAAAAAACGGTGTTCCAGCGCAAATCGTCCTGCCAGATATTCGCCCAGCGCCTGTACGCCCAGACGTTCTGTCGCATGATGCCCGGCCGCGATAAAGGCCACTCCCGTTTCATTGGCCAAATGGAAATTGGCTTCGGAGATTTCCCCGGTCAGAAAAACATCCACCCCCTGCGCGATGGCCGCCTCAAAGTAACCTTGCGCTGCCCCGCTACACCAGCCCACCCTGCTCATGACTTTGGAAGCATCGCCTATGACCTGCGGCGTGCGCTGCAAACCGTGGCCGACTTGCTCCGCAAACAACGAGAGTGCCTGAGGGATTGCCAATACACCAAAACACGCGACATTTTGTTCGCCAAACCTGCCCTGCTCCACCAGGCCGAGCAACTTGCCGAGGCACGCATTGTTACCCAGTTCGGCATGTGCATCGAGCGGCAGATGATACGCCAGCAGACTCACCTCGTTCTTTAACAACTGCGCGATGCGCCGTTTCTTGATGCCGACGATGCAGGCGTCTTCATTGCGCCAGAAATAACCGTGATGCACCAGTATCGCGTCTGCGCCCCAGGCTATCGCATCATCCAGCACCTGCTGCGATGCCGTTACTGCCGTGGCGACACGCCGCACTTCTGCGCGGCCTTCTACTTGCACACCATTCGGGCAGTAATCCTTGAACAGCGTGGTTTGCAACAGGCTTGCGTTATAATCGCGCAATTCATTAAGCTTCATGTAATTTCCCAACGGATTATTATATTTCCCACATTAAACGATCAGGTTCATCTTACCATGCGTAAACACTGGCTGTTATTCACACAAACCGTAACCATAGCGCTGGCACTACTGTTCATCATCCATACGCTAAAACCCGAACTATTACCGAATGCGGCGCGCAATGGCGTGGTCACGCTGTATGAAAGCCCGACGCAGCCCGCCGATGGCACCCTGCCCAGCACAGGTTTGAGTGTTGCCGCAAAAAAAGCCATGCCCTCCGTGGTGAATATTTTCACCAGCACGACCATCAAGACCCCCATCAACCCCTTCATGGACGATCCGCGTTTCCGTTTTTTCTTCGGCGATCAACTCGGTGAGAGCGGCCCGCAGCGCAGTTCCAGTCTAGGTTCAGGTGTCATCTTCAGCGCAGACGGCTTCATCCTCACCAATCACCACGTTGTGGAGGCTGCCGATCAAATTGAAGTCGCGCTTGCCGACGGTCGCAAGGCGCGTGCACATGTCATCGGCTCAGACCCGGAAACCGATCTGGCCGTGATTAAAGTTGACCTGCCCGGCAGCCTGCCCGCCATCACCTTCGGTCATCCCGAAAGCGCGCATGTCGGCGACATGGTGCTGGCTATCGGCAATCCCTTCGGCGTTGGTCAAACCGTCACCATGGGCATCATCAGTGCGCTCAAGCGCGACCATCTCGGCCTGAACACCTTTGAAAATTTCATTCAAACGGATGCGGCGATCAATCCCGGCAATTCCGGTGGCGCTCTGGTGGATATAAACGGCAACCTGATAGGCATCAACAGCGCAATCTATTCCCCGAATGGGGGTTCGCTGGGTATCGGTTTTGCGATACCTGCGACTGTCGCGAAAAAGACCATGGAACAAATCATTCAGCATGGATCGGTGACACGCGGCTGGATAGGCGCAGGCATACAGGAACTCACCCCCGAACTGGCCGAATCATTCAAACTGGGAAGTGCCGATGGCGTACTGATTACCGAAATCATACGCAACAGCCCCGCTGAACAGGCTGGCATGAAGACTGGCGACATCCTGGTTTCAATTGACGGCAAATCAATCAACAACTGGAGCGCCATGCTGGAGACCGTTGCCAACCTGCCGCCCGGCAAATCCGCCTCAATCAAACTGGTACGCAATGGCGCTGAAATAACCTTACCAGTCAAAATCGGCAAACGCCCGAAACCCAAGGCTCAGTAAGAAAAAACAGATTTAACTATTAAACCCAAATTATCCTGGAAAAAGCTGTTGTCCACGAAACCCACGAAAAAACACGAACAAATTCAAATGCATATCCCGATTTGTTGCATCACCCGTTGGGTGCGTTGCTCAATTTATGTAGTCGATTGTTTTCTTTCGTGAATTTCGTGCCTTTCGTGGATGAAATGAGGTTTTAAGG
>JAUSAO010000100.1 GCA_030652475.1 Gallionella sp.
CCGCTACGATGCGCCATGGAGGAAATTTGAAATGATTGCGCAAGATTTGGAAGTGAGTTTGCACCTGGCTTTTGTCGAGGCACGCCAGAAACGCCATGAGTACATTACCGTGGAACATTTGCTGCTTGCCATGCTGGATAACGCTTCCGCCGCCAATGTGCTGCGCGTCTGCCACGCAAATATTGAAGAATTACGTCAGGCAGTCACGGAATTCATTGATGCCAACACCCCGGTTGTTCCAGGCGAAAGCGATATGGACACTCAACCGACATTGGGATTTCAGCGTGTCATCCAGCGCGCCATCCTGCACGCGCAATCCGCCAATAAAAAGGAAATTTCCGGCGCCAACATTCTTGCCGCCATGTTTGGCGAAAAAGACTCTCACGCAGTACATTTCCTCACTCAACGCAACATCAATCGGATCGACGTGGTGAATTACATCGTCCACGGCACAGGCAAGGAAACGCAACCCAGTACCGCACCCGCACAGGGGGAGTCTGTAGCGGAACAAGCCGCTGGCGAGGAAAGCGCGCTGAAACATTACACCGTGGATCTCAACGCGCAGGCTCTGGCCGGCTTGATAGACCCGCTGATTGGCCGTGAGGCAGAGCTGGAACGTGTCATACAAACGCTATGCCGCCGCCGCAAGAACAATCCCCTGCTGGTCGGTGAAGCGGGTGTGGGCAAGACGGCAATTGCCGAGGGCCTGGCGCGCCGCATCGTCGAAGACAATGTGCCGGATATTCTCAAGGATGCGCACGTCTATGCGCTGGATATGGGCGCCTTGCTCGCTGGCACGAAATACCGTGGCGATTTCGAGCAACGTCTTAAAGCAGTGCTGAAAGAATTGAAAGACGCCCCCAATGCCGTGTTGTTCATAGACGAAATACACACCCTGATCGGCGCAGGCGCGGCCTCTGGCGGCACCATGGATGCCTCCAATTTGCTCAAACCCGCCCTGTCCAACGGCGCCTTGAAATGCATAGGCGCAACCACTTATCAGGAGTATCGCGGCATTTTCGAAAAGGACTCCGCGCTGTCGCGCCGCTTCCAGAAAGTAGACGTTCCCGAGCCATCGGTAGAGCAGACCATAGCGATCCTGAAGGGTCTGAAGTCGCGCTTCGAACAACATCACAGCATCAAATTCAGCGCCGCAGCCATCACCAGCGCCGCCGAGTTATCTGCACGCTTCATCAACGACCGCCACCTGCCGGACAAGGCGATAGACGTACTCGACGAGGCGGGTGCAGCGCAACGCATTCTACCCAAGTCCAGACAGAAAAAAGTCGTGGGCAAGCATGAAATCGAAGAGATCATCGCCAAGATCGCCCGCATTCCGACGCGCACTGTATCGCACGACGACCGCAACACGTTGAAGACCCTGGAACGCGACTTGAAAGCGGTGGTATTCGGCCAGAACAAGGCAATCGATACACTGGCGACTGCCATCAAAATGTCGCGCAGCGGCCTCGGCAATCCGCAAAAGCCCATCGGCAGTTTCCTGTTCTCCGGCCCTACCGGCGTCGGCAAGACCGAAGTGGCGCGCCAGCTCGCCTATGCGATGGGCATGCCGCTGCACCGCTTCGACATGTCCGAATACATGGAACGCCATGCCGTCTCGCGCCTGATCGGCGCACCACCGGGCTATGTCGGCTTCGACCAGGGCGGGCTGCTGACCGAAGCAATCAGCAAACAGCCGCACTCGGTGCTGCTGCTCGATGAGATAGAGAAGGCGCATCCGGATATATTCAACATTCTGCTGCAAGTGATGGATCACGGCACACTCACCGACAACAACGGACGCAAAGCAGACTTCCGCAATGTGGTCATCATCATGACCACCAATGCGGGCGCGGAAGCCTTGAACAAGTCGCAAATCGGCTTCACCAAGACCGCAACAGCGGGCGACGAAATGGCCGACATCAAGCGCATGTTCACCCCGGAATTCCGCAATCGTCTGGATGCCATCGTCTCGTTTGCGCAGCTCGACGCGGACGTCATCCTGCGCGTGGTGGACAAATTCCTGATCCAGCTTGAAGAACAGCTGCACGAGAAGAAAGTGGATGCCGTCTTTACCGATGCGCTCAAGGCGCACCTGGCCGAACACGGCTTCGACCCGCTGATGGGCGCCCGCCCCATGGCGCGCCTGATTCAGGACACAATACGCTCCGCGCTGGCCGACGAACTGCTGTTCGGCCGCCTGGCGAGTGGCGGAAAAGTCACCGTGAATGTAAAGGATGGGCAGGTGGTGCTCGAATTTGAAGAAGAGGCGATTCCTGCCTGATGCCGTTTACCGGGGGCGCTTCGCTCCCTCTCCCACCGGCCCGCTGCATTTCGGCTCACTGGTCGCCGCGTTGGGCAGTTATCTGGATGCAAAACACCACAACGGTATCTGGCTGGTACGCATGGAAGACCTCGATACGCCGCGCTGCGTGCCGGGCGCGGCGGACGACATCCTGCGCACCCTGGAGGTGTTCGGTCTGCACAGCGATGAGCCCCTCATTTACCAGAGCAGGCGCACGTCGGCTTATGAGGAGGCGTTGCACATACTGCAAGCACAAAGTGCCGTCTATCCCTGTTGCTGCACACGCCGCGAGATTGCGGATTCGGCATTGCACGGCATAGAGGGACCGATTTATCCGGGCACGTGCCGCAATGGCATTCCGGCAGGGCGCGAAAGACGTGCTTGGCGGGTAGCGACAAACAACCCGGCGATTGAGTTTGACGACATATTGCAAGGCCGAATCAGCCAGCGTCTGGAAAGTGAAATAGGTGATTTCGTGGTGAAGCGCGCCGACGGCCTGTTCGCCTACCAGCTTGCGGTGGTGGTGGATGATGCGTTTCAGAACATCACACATATCGTACGCGGCGCCGACCTGCTCTACTCCACACCGCGCCAGATTCATTTACAACGATTGCTGGGCTTGACCACTCCGACCTACATGCATTTGCCCATTGCAGTGAATGCGCAAGGCGAGAAACTCAGCAAGCAGACGCTGGCCCCCGCCATTACCGGCGATGATGCACTCACCACACTGATCGCTGCGCTGACATTTCTGCGCCAGCAGCCACCTGGCGATTTGCGCGGCGCTACAATCGAGCAGGTATTGCAGTGGGGGACGGCAAACTGGCAACCTGAAAGGCTTAAAAATTTCCGCCAGTTTCCCGTCTGATCAACTGACTGCCGCCAGATGCCGCACCACATCCGCAATTTTCTGTGCGGACTGTTCGACCAGTTGACGGTCTTCACCTTCCACCATCACGCGCAACAGCGGCTCCGTTCCGGACGGGCGCAACAACACGCGCCCCCTGCCATCCAGAGCCGATTCCACTTCGGCAACGGCAGCCTTGACATCCGCGTGTCCCAGACAGTCGACCCCCTTGGCTACCCGCACGTTTACCAGTATCTGCGGATAGAGCTGCAATCCCCCCGCAGCTTCGGCCAGCCCCTGTTTACTGGTGCGCAAAGCGTGCAACACTTCCAGAGCCGAAACAATGCCATCGCCGGTGCTGTGCTTGTCCAGGCAAATGATGTGTCCTGAATTCTCGCCCCCCAGTTGCCATTTTTGCTGTTGCAGCAATTCCATCACGTAGCGATCACCTACTCTGGCGCGCAGGAACGGAATATCCATGCGCTGCATCGCGTGTTCAAAAGCCAGATTGGTCATCAGCGTGCCCACGACACCTCCACGCAACTTGCCTTCTTCCTGACGATGCCGGGCAATCACGTAGAGCAACTGGTCGCCGTCGTAAAGCAGGCCTTCCGCATCCACCATCACCAGCCTGTCACCGTCACCATCCAGCGCGATACCCAGATCCGCCTTGTGCTCAAGCACGGCCTTGCGCAAGTTCGCAGGCGCCGTTGCACCATAGCCATGGTTGATATTGATGCCGTCCGGATGCACGCCGATCGCAAAGACTTCCGCGCCCAACTCATGAAATACGTGCTGCGCAATGTGGTAGGTAGCCCCGTGTGCGCAATCCACCACGATCTTCATGCCGCGCAAATCCATGGCGGATGGAAAAGTCCCCTTGCAAAATTCGATGTAGCGGCCGACCGCATCATCCAGACGCTTGGCCTTGCCCAGATCGATGGAAGAGTCGATTTTAATTTCCTGTTCCAGCCCGGCTTCGATGGCGTGTTCTATTTCATCTGGCAACTTGGAACCGCTGGCGGAAAAAAACTTGATGCCGTTGTCCTCGTAGGGATTATGCGAGGCGGAAATCACGATGCCTGCCTGCAAGCGCAAGGTGCGCGTCAAATAGGCCACGGCGGGTGTGGGTACCGGACCTGCCAGATAAACATCCACTCCGGCCGCAATCAGACCGGCCTGCAACGCCGATTCCAGCATATAGCCGGAGATGCGCGTGTCCTTGCCGATCAATACAGCCGAGCGTTCACCTGCCGTATGTTCAACATTCGCCAACACCTTGCCGGCCGCATAGCCCAGATTCATCACAAAGTGCGGCGTAATCGGAAAATCACCTACCCGCCCGCGGATGCCATCGGTACCAAAGTATTTTTTGCTCATTGTATTTCCCCGTTGATTGCATTCCAGATTTTCAACGCATCTGCCGTCGCACGCACATCATGCACGCGCACGATGTTTGCGCCGCGTTGCACGGCTATCAATGCCGCCGCCACGCTGGCCGGCATACGCTGCCCCGCTTCCTGTCCCGTCAGCGCACCCAACATGGACTTGCGTGACAAGCCCGCCAATAGTGGCACGCCGGGTGCAGTCAATTGTTTCAATTCACGCAACAGCGCAAGATTATGCTCCAGTGTTTTGCCAAAACCAAAACCCGGATCAATGACGATGCGCTGGTGTGTGATACCGGCGACTTCAGCCGCCAGGATGCGCGCACGGAGGAAATCGCCGACTTCGCCCACGACATCGTGATAATAGGGTTGCGATTGCATGTTTTGCGGATTGCCCTGTTTATGCATCAGACACACCGCAACTTTTCCGGCTGCGACGATGCTGAGCGCGGACTCATCCTGCAGCGCATTGATGTCGTTGACCATGTGTGCGCCGGCCGCAATTGCTTCCTTCATCACCTCAGGTTTGAACGTATCTATCGATATGGGAACGGAGATGCCGCGCAAGCCTTCGATGACAGGCAACACACGATCCAACTCCTCTTGCAGGCTGACTGGCTGGGCTCCGGGTCGCGTCGATTCACCGCCGATGTCGATAATGTCCGCGCCGTCCTCTATCAGTTTCTGTGCATGCGCCATGGCGGCATCACGCCGCCAATGCAATCCGCCATCTGAAAACGAATCGGGGGTGACATTGACGATGCCCATCACCAGCGGACGGGAAAGATCGAAGGTGAATTTACCGCAGGAGAACTGCATAAGGCAGTCGCTAGACGCTAGACATTAGTCGCTAGCTACGAACGACTAACGACTAACGTCTGCTTCTTTATCTTTCCTGAGCGGGCTCAGTGGGTGTGCTGGCCACTGCAGGTTCGACAGGTGTCGCGGCCGACGCAGTAGGCGCTTCATCCTTGGGCGGTTGAGGCACTTTCGCACTCTGGCTGGGCTTGGGCGGACGCGGCAGATTACCGTCCATGATGTCGTTGATCTGATCCGCGTCTATCGTTTCCCATTCCAGCAATGCCTTGGTCATCGCCTCGATCTTGTCGCGATGCGTCTCGATCAGATTGCGCGCCAGCGCGTACTGCTGGTCTATGATGCGACGAATCTCGTCATCAACTTTTTGCATGGTTGCTTCAGAAATATTCTTGTGCGTCGTGACCGAACGCCCCAGGAACACCTCCCCCTCGTTTTCGCCATAGACCATCGGGCCCAAAGCATCTGACATACCCCATTGGGTAACCATCTTGCGCGCCATGTCGGTAGCACGTTCAAAATCGTTCGATGCGCCTGTGGTCATCTGGTGCATGAAAATCTCTTCGGCAATACGTCCGCCAAACAGCACGGCAATCGTGCACAGTATGCGTTCCTTATCCATGCTGTAGCGATCTTCGGAGGGCAATTGCATCGTCAAGCCCAGCGCACGTCCGCGCGGGATGATAGTCACCTTATGCACCGGGTCGGTTTTCGGCATCAGTTTGGCTACCACGGCATGGCCCGACTCGTGATAAGCGGTGTTGCGACGTTCTTCTTCCGGCATCACCATCGAACGGCGCTCAGCACCCATGAATATCTTATCTTTAGCCGCCTCGAAATCATCCATTTCTACAAAACGCTTGGCACGACGTGCGGCAAACAGCGCCGCCTCATTCACCAGATTCGCCAAATCCGCACCTGACATACCCGGTGTGCCGCGCGCAATCACGTTTGCATCCACATCGGGCGCACAGGGCACTTTACGCATGTGCACCAGCAAAATTTGTTCACGACCGCGAATATCCGGCAAGGGCACGACCACCTGGCGATCAAAACGACCAGGGCGCAACAAGGCCGCATCCAGCACGTCAGGACGATTGGTCGCTGCAATCACGATCACACCGCTCGCCCCCTCAAAACCATCCATCTCGACCAGCAAGGCATTCAACGTTTGTTCGCGTTCATCGTTACCGCCACCCAGTCCCGCGCCACGCTGACGACCCACCGCATCGATTTCGTCGATAAAAATAATGCAAGGGGATTGTTTCTTGGCCTGTTCAAACATGTCGCGTACACGCGCCGCACCCACACCGACAAACATTTCCACAAAATCAGAGCCGGAAATCGAAAAGAAAGGCACTTTGGCTTCTCCGGCAATCGCTTTCGCCAGCAGAGTCTTACCCGTACCCGGACTGCCCACCATCAGCACACCGCGCGGAATACGTCCGCCGAGATTCTGGAATTTTGCCGGATCGCTCAGGAAATCCACCAGTTCTGATACTTCTTCCTTGGCCTCGTCACAACCTGCCACATCGGCAAAGGTCACCCGTTCCTTGTTTTCATCCAGCAGGCGTGCCTTGCTCTTGCCGAACGAGAACGCCCCACCCTTACCGCCACCCTGCATCTGGCGCATGAAAAATATCCACACACCGATCAGCAAGATCATCGGGAACCAGGAAACAAAGATATTCATCAGGAAGGATTGCTCTTCTTCCGGCTTGGCTTCGATGCTCACGCCATTCTTCAGCAGATCAGAGACCATCCACAGATCGCTGGGTGCATACGTGCTGACGCGCTTGCCGTCTACCGTCGTCGCGTGCAGCGTCCGCCCTTCGATTACGACCTTGGCAATCTGACCATTTTTGACTTCTTCAAGGAACTGCGAGTAGTCCAGATGTGCCTGTGCCGTCTGTTGCTGGCGCGTATTGAACTGATTGAACACAGTCATCAATACCAATGCCACCACCATCCAGATTGCAATACTTTTAAAATTGTTCAAGATAATTCCTTATTACGCACATCAACACTACAGAAGTATGTCATTAGACTATGTATCAGCTGATTACTCAAGTTTTCCGGTCCCCAACAAATAGACTTCACTGCTGCGATCCCGTGAAGCTTTCGGTTTACGCGCCACCACTTTGACAAAGCGACTGCGCATTAATTTCATGTAAGTCTCGAAACCGGCCCCCTGAAAGACTTTAACCAGAAAACTGCCCTCAGGACTCAGGTGTTCGAATGCGAATTCCATCGCCAGTTCCGCAAGATAGATGGATCTGTCCTGATCGACGGCACTGACCCCGCTGAAGTTGGGGGCCATATCTGAAATTACAAGCCCTACCGGTTTTCCTTGCAGGCTTGCCTCCAGCTTCTTCAGGACATCCTCATCACGAAAATCGCCCTGTATGAATTCCACACCACGCAAGGGATCAAGCGGCAACAGATCAAGCGCAATGATTTTACCTGTCGGTCCGATTTTGTTCGCCGCCACCTGGCACCAGCCACCTGGGGTCGCGCCCAGATCCACCACCACCAGCCCCGGTTTGAACAAATGATCCTTGTCATCAATCTCCAGCAGTTTATAGGCCGCACGGGAACGGTAGCCCTCCTTCTGCGCCATTTGCACAAAAGGGTCGTTAATATGCTCACGCATCCACTGTTTACTGGTTTTGGAAGGCTTCATCGTTTAGAATCCACACCTTGGAAAATATTGAGAAAATTATGCTATCGCTTACCGTTACAGAACGCCTCACCCTGAAGGGTCGTGCGCACCAGTTAAAACCTACCGTAATGATAGGCAATGCGGGTTTGACCGAATCCGTCCTGAAAGAAATCGCCCTGACTTTAAAACTCCACGAACTCATCAAGATTCGCGTCATGGCAGAACGTCCGGAACGTGAAGCCATCCTGAACGAGATATGCACAAAATTGGAGGCGGCCGCTGTGCAACATATAGGGAAAATTCTGGTGATCTATCAGCCCAACCCCGACGCACATAAAATTGAAATCCGCCAAATGCCGCGCCATCGCGGCAAGAAACCATTGACCAAGAAACAACTGGGCAACAGGTAAGGCAGACGTTAGTCGCTAGAAGTTAGTCGTTAGTTAGAAGGTCGCGCAGCGACAACACCAACTAGCGTCTAGCGACGACTAACTAACAACTGCCCTTAAATGTACTGAACCTCAATCAATTCATACTCCCTGATACCGCCCGGAGTCTTCACCTCAGCCACATCACCGCTGCTCTTCCCTATCAGTGCACGCGCAATCGGAGAACTGATCGAAATCTTGCGTTGTTTAATGTCCGCCTCATCGTCACCGACAATCTGGTACGTCACCACATCACCGCTGCTTGTCTCTTCCATGATAACGGTAGCACCGAACACGCAACGTCCACTGGCATTTAAGGTTTTGGGATCGATTATCTGTGCGCTACCCAGCTTGCTTTCCAGTTCGATGATGCGACCTTCAACAAAACCCTGCCTGTCTTTAGCGGCTTCATATTCGGCATTCTCGGAAAGATCACCCTGTGCGCGCGCTTCCGATATCGCGTTAATGACCCAGGGACGCTCTACCGTCTTCAACTTGTGCAACTCCTGACGCATTTTTTCAGCGCCAACCACCGTCAATGGAATCTTGATCATACTGAAACTCTCTAAAATTGGATGCCAGACGTTAGACGCCAGACGTTAGTTTATATACAGTCGTTAGCCACTAGACGTTAGTTATTCGTTAGACCCGCGTAGCGGACAACATAAACTAACTACCAATAACTAGAGACTAGCGACTGCTTTTCTCTTATGTTGTGTCTGCACGTCATATACCTGCAAATCAGCCAGGTGATGCATGCCCACACAGGCTGCACGTGCGCCGGCCAGCGTGGTGTAATACGTGATTCTCCCCTGCAATGCGGCGTGCCGCATGGAATAGGAATCGCGCATCGCGCTCGGCTTGCTGTCCACCGTATTGATGATAAGGTTGACCCCGCCATTTTTCACCATATCCACGACATGGGGCCGTCCCTCCGCCACCTTGTTCACCACCGTGACAGCGACACCTGCCGCACTGATTTCGGCTGCCGTACCGCGTGTAGCCAACAGGGTGAAGCCCAGCTCAACCAGTGAGCGTGCAACTTCCACCACACCCGGCTTATCCACGTCACGCACGCTGATAAACACGTTGCCGGTCTTCGGCAAATTCACACTGGCTGCCAGTTGCGATTTTACGAAAGCCTCGGCGAAGGTATCGCCCACGCCCATCACCTCACCAGTTGATTTCATTTCCGGACCGAGAATGATATCAACGCCCGGGAATTTAATGAACGGGAACACTGCTTCCTTGACGGAGTAATACGGCGGCACAACCTCAGAGGTCACACCCTGTTGCGCCAGACTCTGTCCCGCCATGCAACGCGCGGCGATTTTTGCCAGCGGCACCCCGGTTGCCTTGGACACGAAAGGCACCGTGCGCGAGGCGCGCGGATTCACTTCCAGCACATACACAGTCTCACCCTGAATCGCAAACTGCACGTTCATCAAGCCGACCACATTAAGCGCCTTGGCCATCGCCACCGTCTGGCGACGCAACTCGTTCTGCATCGCTACCGACAAACTAAACGGCGGTAAGGAACACGCTGAATCACCTGAATGCACCCCCGCTTCCTCAATGTGCTCCATGATGCCGCCGATGATAACGTCCTTGCCATCCGATACGGCATCCACATCCACCTCGGTGGCATCGTTCAGGAAACGATCCAGCAGGATAGGCAGCCGCTCAGGGTAGGTCTTGGACATAATCTCTGCATCGCGCATGTAACGTTCCAGATCGGGCTGCGCATGAATGATCTCCATCGCTCTGCCGCCCAACACATTGGAAGGACGCATCACCAGGGGGTAACCTATGGCGGCCGCGCCTGACAAACCTTCAGCCACGGTGCTTGCAGTACGGTTGGGCGGCTGTTTCAAGCCCAGTTGCATGAGCATTTGCTTGAAGCGCTCGCGATCCTCCGCGCAATCGATCATATCCGGTGTTGTGCCTATGATAGGCACGCCGTTCTTTTCCAGTCCGCGCGCGAGGCTCAACGGCGTCTGACCACCGTATTGCACGATTACGCCTACAGGCTGCTCAATGGCCACCACTTCAAGCACATCTTCCAGCGTCAGCGGTTCAAAATACAAGCGATCCGAAGTGTCATAGTCAGTCGATACGGTTTCCGGATTGCAGTTGACCATAATGGTTTCATAGCCGTCCTCACGCATCGCGAGTGCCGCATGTACGCAACAGTAATCGAATTCAATACCCTGCCCGATACGATTCGGTCCGCCACCCAGCACCATAATTTTTTTGTTTTGGGTGGGTGCAGATTCACATTCCTCCTCATAGGTGGAGTACATGTACGCGGTATCGGTGGCAAACTCTGCCGCACAGGTATCCACGCGCTTGTAAACGGGGCGTACGCCCAGCGCATGACGATACGCGCGTATCGCCGCCGCATCGGTATCGAGCAGGGCTGCCAGACGCGCATCAGCAAAACCGCTGCGCTTCAGTGCGCGCATCTCATCGACATTAATGCTTCCCAGCGTGCGATTGGCAAGCGTCTGTTCCTGACGAATCAGGTCTTCGATTTGCACCAAAAACCACGGGTCTATCTTACTGGCAGCGAAAACCTCGTCCACGCTCATGCCGAGGCGGAAGGCATCCGACACTGCCCAGATACGCTCAGGTCCCGGATTGCGCAATTCGGCAGTCACAACATCCAGCTTGGTAAACTTGCTGTCCAGCCCGTTGACGCCCACTTCCAGTCCGCGCAAGGCTTTCTGGAACGACTCCTGAAAAGTGCGCCCTATCGCCATCACTTCACCCACCGACTTCATCTGCGTGGTCAGGCGGTCATTGGCTTGCGGGAATTTTTCAAATGCGAAACGCGGTATTTTTGTGACGACATAATCGATAGTCGGCTCGAACGAGGCCGGAGTTGCGCCACCGGTAATATCGTTCTGCAATTCATCCAGCGTGTAGCCCACAGCCAGCTTGGCTGCGACTTTGGCAATCGGGAAACCCGTCGCCTTGGAGGCCAGCGCGGAAGAACGGGACACGCGCGGGTTCATCTCGATCACCACCATGCGCCCGTCGTCCGGATTGATGGAGAACTGCACGTTGGAGCCGCCGGTTTCCACGCCGATTTCGCGCAATACCGCCAGCGAAGCATCGCGCATGATCTGGTATTCTTTATCGGTCAGCGTCTGAGCGGGCGCAACCGTAATCGAATCACCGGTATGCACACCCATGGGATCCAGGTTCTCGATCGAGCAAATGATGATGCAATTGTCATTGCGATCACGCACCACCTCCATCTCATATTCTTTCCAGCCAAGCAGCGATTCTTCAATCAGCAACTCTTTGGTCGGCGAAGCTTCCAGCCCGCCTTCACAGATTTCCAGAAACTCTTCGCGGTTGTAAGCGATACCGCCGCCACTGCCGCCCATCGTGAAGGACGGACGAATAACCGTCGGAAATCCCATCACCTGCTGCACCTGCAACGCCTCTTCCATGCTGTGCGCAATCGCCGAGCGCGCCGAGGACAGACCGATCCGGGTCATCGCCTGCTTGAACTTCTCGCGATCTTCCGCCATGTCGATGGCCTCACGCGAAGCACCGATCATCTCGACGTTATATTTTTCCAGCACGCCATGCTTGGCCAGATCAAGCGCGCAATTGAGCGCAGTCTGTCCGCCCATAGTCGGCAGAATCGCATCCGGACGCTCTTTGGCAATAATTTTTTCGACGATCTGCCAGGTAATAGGCTCGATATAAGTCGCATCCGCCATATCCGGATCAGTCATGATCGTCGCCGGATTCGAGTTCACCAGCACGACGCGATAACCCTCCTCACGCAGCGCCTTGCAGGCTTGTGCGCCGGAATAATCGAATTCGCACGCCTGCCCGATGACGATCGGGCCCGCGCCGATGATAAGTATGGATTTTAGATCAGTACGTTTTGGCATTTTTGTTAGACGCTAGACGCTAGACGCTAGACGCTAGTTGTTGATTAAAACCGCGCAGCGGCCAACCCAACTAACGACTAACGACTAATGACTAACGACTCCTCTCCATCATTGCAACAAATTTATCGAACAAGCCGTCCACATCATGCGGACCGGGGCTTGCTTCGGGGTGGCCCTGAAAGCAGAACGCGGGTTTATCAATCAATTCAAAGCCTTGCAACGTACCGTCAAACAGCGAGATATGGGTTGCGCGCGCATAGTCAGGCAAGGTCGCCGCATCTACCGCAAAACCATGATTCTGACTGGTAATCATCACCTGACGGGTGGATAGATCCTGTACCGGATGGTTCGCACCGCGATGACCGAACTTCATCTTCACTGTTTTGGCACCTACCGCCAGACCGAGAATCTGATGCCCCAGACAAATACCGAACAGCGGAACGCCCGCATCCAACACCTGCTGCGTCGCGGCAATCGCGTAATCGCATGGCTCGGGATCGCCGGGGCCGTTCGACAGGAACACACCATCCGGATTCATCGCCAACACGTCCGCCGCCGGTGTCCTGGCAGGAACAACCGTGATCCTGCAACCGCGCTCGGCCAGCATGCGCAAAATATTACGCTTCACACCAAAATCGTAGGCAACCACATGGAAAGACGAGGATGCAGGTTCTGCTGAATCCTGAATCCTGAATCCCGAATCCTTGATCGCATCCTGCCCGTGAACGGTGCCGAGTTGCCACACACCCTCAGTCCATTCGTAGGATTCATCGCACGTCACCACCTGCGCCAGATCCATCCCGGCCAGACCGGCGAAACCGCGTGCCGCTTCGAGCGCCGCCACTTCATCCGTGCCCGTGGCGATACAACCGCTTTGTGCGCCTTTTTCGCGCAGGATGCGGGTAAGTTTGCGGGTATCGATACCGGCAATCGCCACCACATCATTGGCTTTCAGGTAATCCGGCAGCGACTGGGTGCTGCGCCAGTTGCTCACTGTCGGCGATAGATCACGAATAATCAAACCGCTGGCAAACACCTGGCGTGATTCGACGTCTTCGTCATTCACCCCTACGTTACCGATGTGCGGACAGGTCAGCGTAACAATTTGTTGGCAATAAGAAGGATCAGTGAGTATTTCCTGATAGCCGGTCATCGAGGTATTGAATACCACCTCGCCCACGCGGCTGCCGGAGGCGCCGATGGCAACACCGCGAAACACCGTCCCATCGGCAAGTACAAGAATGGCAGGATTCGTTTGCGTCACCAGATACTCCCCCAAATAAAATCAACAAGCTAGACATAAAGAAGCGGGAAAAGCCGTGAGCTCATCCCGCAAAAGATTGGCGGGCATTATAGCGGAATAGGGGGAACGCATCAAATGTAAGCGCATCACTCATGCAACAGCCAAAGCAATCTTCCCCCGCTGCACAATCCGGCTCTGTCACACACCCGCAATGCAGCATTAACCCGCGTGACTGGCAAGCACCCGGAGTTGGCAATTACCGTTAGGGTGATGCGGATTTATTCACCCAAACTGACATTGCGAAAAAGCCTTTAGCTGCAAAAGCCTTTAGCTGCGAGCAAAGCGCGGCAGAAGGCGTGGCAATCCCCATATGCACGTCATTCCGGAAACACGTCGTTGCGAGCCGCGAATACGGTGCGGCAATCCAGTCAGCGCTCAAAACAAAAAATCTCTGGATTGCTTCGTTTTACTCGCAATGACACGCCACGTCGCTAAGGAGATGCTGATTTATTCGATAGGGGTAGAGAAAGGCGCTAGCCCTCCCCTCCCTCCGAACCGCACGTGCGGTTCTCCCGCATACGGCTCTCCAGTCAGTAGTTTCCTCATTGGGATTGGCTCGCTGACATTCGGGCTTCTG
>JAUSAO010000114.1 GCA_030652475.1 Gallionella sp.
ACGAAAAAACACGAACAAATTCAAATGCATATCCCGATTTGTTGCATCACCCGTTGGGTGCGTTGCTCAATTTATGTAGTCGATTGTTTTCTTTCGTGAATTTCGTGCCTTTCGTGGATGAAATGAGGTTTTAAGGTTAAACGACAGCATACACAAGACGCGCATAATACCCGACAAATATACTATGGTAAATAATTACGGAAAATATCCAAAAATAATTTGTAACCTTTTTTCAGCGCCAACCGAATCTGTCAGTGCGTGGACGAATTGCTGCGAAGCTATCAATAGATCAGGCCATTTTTATCCATGCGTGGCATAGCCGGATTTTTTCCAAATTGCGATCTGGAGAAAATCCCTTCAGTTTATTTATTAAAAAGGAGTTCCAACATGAAAAAACAACACATCCTGACAGCTGCGATCGGTGGTTTACTGGCAATTGGTCTGGCGGGTAATGCGCATGCGGCGACAGGCAAGATGGAAATGGAGAAATGTTATGGCATCGCCAAAGCCGGCATGAACGACTGCGGCGGGAAAAAAGCCAGCCATTCCTGCGCCGGGCAAGCCACCAAAAACAGCGATGTCAACGATTTCGTCGCTGTACCCAAGGGCACTTGCAACAAGATCGCCAACGGCATGTTGACCGAAGGCGGCGACATGATGATGAAAAAGGCGATGTAATGAACTGCTCCGCAAGCAATATATTGCCGTGTTCAGCAGGTATTGGCTTGCGGGCGCCTCATTATGCCGAGGTGCTTGAAACGCTGCCCGCGCTCGGCTGGGTGGAAGTGCATAACGAAAATTTTTATGGCGGCGGTGCTGCCTTGCACACCCTGCTCAAGGTACGCGAGCACTATGCCGTCAGTCTGCACGGCGTAGGCATGGGGCTGGCCTCTATCAGCCCGCTCGATACACAACATTTATCCGCGCTGCATCGCCTGTGCGAAGTTATCCAGCCAGCCGCCGTATCCGAACACTTGTGCTGGAATTCAGCTGATGGCATGACGGTTAACGATCTGCTTCCTTTCCCTTATACCCGCGAGTCACTGACTCATGTAGCGCGCCGGGTCGAACAGGTGCAAGAAAAATTGGGCCGCCCATTACTGGTGGAAAATCTTTCCAGCTATTTATCCTTCACACACAGCGAAATGACCGAGGGTGAATTTCTCGCCGAACTCACGCGCCGCACCGGCTGCGGCATTTTATTCGATGTGGAGAACCTGTATGTCAATGTACGCAATCTCGGCGTGGATGCCGGGGCTTTCATCCAGGCCATACCGGCTGAGGCAGTCAAGGAATATCATCTGGCCGGTTACAGCGTAAGAGACGGCTGTCTGGTGGATACGCACAACTTCCCGGTCTATCCCGAAGTTTGGGCACTCTATGAATACGTATTGCAGCAGATCGGGCCGCGCCCCACTTTGATCGAGTGGGATAGTGATATTCCACCACTATCGGTGTTGATGGGCGAGGCTACCAAAGCGCAGCAATACATGGAGGCCTGTCATGGGTGATTTGAACGGCGAACTTACCCATCTGGCACGCGCCATTGCGCAGGGCGGCGAGATTTCATCACAGGTCGGCACGACCTACTCGAATTATTGCATCGAAACCGCGCTTGAAGTCTATCGCAACAATTATCGCGGTAATTTACAGGATGCCCTGGCGGGCGCCTATCCTGTCATCAAGCAACTGGTCGGCGATGATTTTTTCCGCTTTCTGGCGAAAAAATTTATTGAGTGCCACCCTTCGCATAGCGGAAACCTGTATCACTATGGCGCAGAGTTGGCTGATTTTTTATCGTCCTTCGTGCCTGCGCAAGGACTGATTTATCTGTCGGACGTGGCCGTGCTGGAGTGGGCTTGCCATCTGGCTTATTTCGCAACGGATGCGGACACACTCGCCCTCGACAGGCTGGCCGACATAGCGCCCGAACACTATCCGGAGCTGATTTTACTCATCCATCCGGCTTGTCAGGTGGTGCGTTCACACTATCCGATCATCGCTATCTGGCAGGCACATCAATCAGATAATGACGGCGACTTTCACATCAACCTTGATGACGGGGGCGGTATCGCGCTGGTGAGCCGTAAGGATGATGTTGTGAAGGTCAGTAAATTATCCGGGGCGGAGGCCGACTGGTTGCAAAACATACAAGCCGGAAATCCGCTGGGCACGGCGACCGAGTCCGCACTCAAGCACCTGCCCGGTTTCGATTTGCAAACTGCGCTGCTGAATCTGGTCGCGCAAAACGTCCTGACGGGCTTTAAATCTGGAGCTACCCTATGAACCTGCGTCTTATCCGGCTTTACTACAGCGCAGCACACCGACTTGAATATCTGGCTCCTGCGCTCGATTTTGGATTAAGACTGTTTCTCGCGAATATCTTCTTCAAATCCGGCCTGAGCAAGATTCAAAACTGGGACAGCACTTTGTATCTGTTCAGCGATGTCTATCGCGTTCCGTTGCTCAATCCGGATTTTGCAGCCTATCTGGCAACGGGTGCCGAACTGGGATTGCCGGTGTTATTGGCAGCGGGCCTGTTCGGGCGCTTCGCAGCAGCGGGGCTGTTCATCCTCAATCTGGTCGCGGTCATCTCCTACTATTCTGAGCTGAGTGTAGCGGGAATCAATCAACACCTGTATTGGGGAATATTGCTGGCTGTGCTGTTGCTGATCAGTCGCGGCGCATGGTCGATAGATTGCTGGTTGGAAAGACGATTGCGCACATCGTCTCTTGAATGAAGCGGGGATTTCAGCATAATGGCCTGCACCCGCTACGGGTAGTCGTTAATCTTCCAGCAAGGCAATTCAATTCCGGCAAGCTGTTGCACGATATTGGCAGCGTTCTTGCGGAAACCTCGCGCCCGTGAATACACTGAAATACTACAAAGCGCATCTTTGAACGACTTTACCCGCAACCTGACTATCCTCAGCTTAGCTGCTGGCCATGCTCACGCGTCGCGTAGAACTGCACTTTCGGCCAGCGTTCCTGTGCCAGGCGCAGATTCACGCCGGAGTCGGCAAGATAGGCGTAATTGCCGTCCACATCTTTCGCTAACCGGCTCTGGTTGGCCTTGACGAACTCGGCGAGATGCGCCGCATCAGGGCAAGTTACCCAGCGCGCGGTTTGTATGCCGGCGCGTTCAAACACTGCGTCCACGCCATATTCGGCTTTCAGACGGTGTTCGACCACCTCAAACTGCAACTGGCCGACCGCACCGATCAGCGGGTTGCTGGTATCCACCAGCGGTTCGAATACCTGTACCGCGCCCTCTTCGCCCAATTGGCGCAAGCCTTTTTGCAATTGCTTGGCCTTCATCGGGTCACGCAGCCGCGCACGGCTGAACAGCTCCGGCGCAAAGTAGGGTATGCCCTTGAAGGTAAGCGCTTCGCCTTCGGTCAGCACGTCGCCGATCTGCAACTGGCCGTGATTGTGCACCCCGATGATGTCACCCGCATAAGCTTCGTCCATGCGTGTGCGCTCGTTGGCCATAAAGGTCACCGCATTCGCCAGCTTCATTTCCTTGCCGGTGCGGCGGTGTTTGACCTTCATCCCTGAACTGTAACGTCCTGAACACACGCGCATGAAGGCGATGCGGTCGCGATGATTCGGATCCATATTGGCCTGAATCTTGAAGACAAAACCGGTGAAGGCAGGCTCGGTGGGCTGCACCATGCGCACATCCGTGGCGCGCGGCAGCGGCGCAGGCGCCCAATCCACCAGTGCGCGCAAAATCTCGCGCACGCCGAAATTATTCACGCCCGAACCGAAGAACACCGGCGTTTGCTGGCCTTTAAGGAACTCCTGCAAATCAAAAGACGCGCCCGCGCCCAGTATCAGTTCGGTCTCGTCGCGCATGGTCTGCATCTCGCTCGGACATATCTTCGTGAGCTGGTCTATCTGCGCCCCCTTCAGTGTTTCGACTTCCTGTCCTGACTTTGCTTCACCCGGCAGGAAACGCAACACCTCGTCATTGAGCAGGTGATACACACCCTGAAATCGCTTGCCCATGCCGATAGGCCAGGTGACCGGCGCACAGGCGATTTTCAACACGGACTCAATCTCATCCAGCACCTCCAGCGGTTCGCGCACCTCGCGATCCATCTTGTTGATGAAAGTGATGATGGGCGTATTGCGCAAACGGCACACTTCCAGCAGCTTGATGGTCTGCTCTTCCACGCCCTTGGCCGCGTCCACCACCATCACCGCCGCATCCACAGCGGTCAGCACGCGATAGGTATCCTCGGAAAAATCCTGGTGACCGGGGGTGTCGAGCAGATTGATCACGCAATCGTCGAAAGTGAACTGCATCACCGAACTGGCGACGGATATGCCGCGCTGTTTCTCGATTTCCAGCCAGTCGGAAGTCGCATGACGTCCGCTCTTACGTGCCTTCACCGTTCCCGCCATCTGGATCGCACCGCCAAACAGCAGCAGTTTCTCGGTCAGCGTGGTCTTACCCGCATCCGGGTGCGAAATAATCGCAAAGGTACGACGGCGTTTCACCTCACGCACGACCCCCTCTGAACTCACGGGCACATCACCGGTACATATTTCTTCGGAAGTTTGGATCATTTCATTTCACCACAATGCAAAAAGGCTCACCTATTTCGGCAAGCCTTTTCAATATAATTTGGTGGCCCGGGGCGGAATCGAACCACCGACACAAGGATTTTCAATCCTCTGCTCTACCGACTGAGCTACCAGGCCATTTTTAACACTCTGCTAAGTCTGGCAGTAACGCTTCCAGCCTTGAGAGCGGCGCATTATACCTGTATCCATAAAAACAGCAACACCAATGGCAAACCCCGCCGAATAACCAGCGACTCAGCCGCTGTTGTTTAGCGGCCTAGTCGAATGGCTAGTAGTTTCATCAGCGGGGTTTGCCAAATTACCTGATTACCAGCGTGATCAAATTACATCATGCCTTCCATGCCGCCCATACCGCCAGCAGCAGGCTTGTCTTCCGGCAACTCAGCAATCATACAGGCAGTCGTCAACATCAGGCCAGCAATAGAAGCTGCATTTTGCAGTGCAACGCGTGTCACCTTGGTAGGATCTACCACGCCCATCGCCAGCATGTCGCCATACTCGCCGGAGGCTGCGTTGTAACCATAGCTGCCGGAACCCTCAGACACCTTGTTAACCACGACAGATGGCTCGTCGCCAGCATTTTGCACGATGGCGCGCAGCGGCGCTTCCATGGCACGCAAGACGATGGTGATACCTGCGTCCTGGTCATGATTGTCGCCTTTCAGGATGGACACAGCAACCTTGGCACGCAACAGTGCTACGCCGCCGCCAGGTACAATGCCTTCTTCAACAGCCGCACGGGTTGCATGCAAAGCATCTTCCACACGCGCTTTCTTTTCCTTCATTTCGACTTCGGTTGCAGCACCAACCTTGATCACGGCAACGCCGCCAGCCAGCTTGGCTTTACGCTCTTGCAGCTTTTCCTTATCGTAATCGCTGGTAGATTCTTCGGCTTGTTTGTTGATCTGACCGATACGGCCCTTGATCGCCTCTTCCTTACCTGCGCCGTCGATAATGATGGTTGTATCCTTACCCACTTCGATGCGCTTGGCTTGACCCAGATCTTCCAGGGTTGCCTTTTCCAGCGTCAGACCGACTTCTTCAGCGATTACCGTACCGCCGGTCAAAATCGCGATGTCTTCCAGCATGGCCTTGCGACGATCGCCGAAACCGGGCGCCTTGACGGCAACCGTCTTCAGGATGCCGCGGATGTTGTTGACAACCAGTGTGGCCAGCGCTTCGCCATCGACGTCTTCGGCGATGATCAGCAGCGGACGACCGGCTTTGGCAACCTGTTCCAGGATAGGCAGCAGGTCACGAATGTTGGAGACCTTCTTGTCATGCAACAGTATGTACGGATTTTCCATCAATGCCAGTTGACGATCCTGGTTGTTGATGAAATAAGGTGACAGGTAGCCGCGGTCGAACTGCATACCTTCAACGATGTCCAGCTCATCTTCCAGGCCGGTACCATCTTCAATGGTAATCACGCCTTCCTTGCCGACTTTTTCCATCGCAGCAGCGATCTTTTCGCCGATCACGGTGTCTGAGTTGGCGGAGATGCTGCCTACCTGTGCGATTTCCTTGCTGGTGGTGCATGGCTTGGAGATTTTCTTCAGTTCGGCAACCGCAGCAATAACCGCCTGGTCGATACCGCGCTTCAGGTCCATCGGGTTCATACCGGCTGCAACAAACTTCATGCCTTCCATGACGATGGACTGCGCCAATACGGTCGCCGTCGTTGTACCGTCACCGGCTACGTCTGATGTCTTGGAAGCAACTTCCTTGACCATTTGCGCGCCCATGTTTTCAAACTTGTCTTTCAGTTCGATTTCTTTGGCGACAGATACACCGTCCTTGGTGATAGTAGGAGAGCCGTATGAACGGTCCAGCACTACGTTACGGCCTTTAGGGCCCAGCGTTACTTTAACTGCATCGGCCAGAATGTTTACGCCGATCACCATCTTGCTGCGTGCGGCGTCGTGGAATTTTACGTCTTTAGCTGCCATGTTCTTGATCTCCTGAATTCGTTAAATTACGCTTCGACTACGCCGATGATGTCATCTTCGCGCATGGTCATGTATTCCTGACCGTCCATCTTGAAAACCTGGCCCGCGTATTTTCCGAACAGCACGCGGTCGCCCACTTTAACGGTCATCGCTTGCAGCTTACCGTCGTCACCCATTTTGCCATTGCCCACGGCGATAATTTCGCCTTGATCCGGCTTTTCAGTAGCCGCATCGGGAATGACGATACCAGAAGCGGTTTTACGCTCTTCTTCCATACGCTTGACGATGACGCGATCGTTCAAAGGACGAATTTTCATACTTATATCTCCTGACTCAAATGGGTTGAATTAAATGCAGAGGCGAAACACTCCGCCTGCAAGCACTAACAATGGGGATAGCGGCTTGCAATTTCAAGGGCGGAGATGAAATTTATTTTTTAGGCGGCAAGGCGACCTGGTTATCCTTGCTGAACCGGTAGTCATGAAAGACGTGTTCGGCGGACAAGACCTGATACGTGCCATCTTCGTTGCGATGCGTAGTGTCCTTGAGGCGATAGGTGTAATGCCCGCAAGTCCAGAGATCATAGTTGCGCATGTGCGTGCACAGACAGGTTTTGTCCGGTACGGAATACTTTTTGGTATCAGGATTGGCCGCTACCACACGGTTATAAGCGTCGATGTAGGCGCAACCCCCGTTACCGTCGAGCAGGTAGCCATAGGCTTCGCAATTCGGGCGTATGCCCGAACCGATTGCCGGACAGCCCTTGATCATGCGCATCGGATAGCCAGTGGGCGAAATCATATTAACTTCGATATCGTCTTCGCTGGCCTTGAAATATTCCTGCTGCACCTTTTTCGGGATGCCACATTCATCAGCAACAGTGAAACGAGTCGCCACCTGCACCGCAGCCGAGCCGGTCTCCAGATAGCTTACCGCATCGCTGCCGGTAAAAATTCCACCTGCCGGAATGACTGGAATATCCAGTTGTTCTTTTTTCAGGAAATCCTGTATCTCGGTGACGATGGTGCGCAAATCATACTGCGCCCAATCCATGCCGAAACCCAGATGACCGCCGGCCAGCGGACCTTCCACCACGACATAGTCAGGCAGACGGCCTACCTTGGCATTCTTGCGCAGAAACAATTGCAATGCGCGCACCGAGGAAACAATGATACCCAGCTTCGCATCGTGGAAACGCGGGTGATCCTGCATCATCGCAAAAGAACCCAAGTGCAACCCGGCTGCCAGCGTAATGCCGTCTATCCCCTCATCCAGCGCGGCCAGCATGCGCGTACGCAATGTTTCGCGCGGCGCATTCATGGTGAGTTTTTCCATGCAGTTGACGAAAATCATGCCATCGCCGCGCTTGGCCTCCATGGTGCTGCGCACATGCAGCCGCGTCGCTTCAGCAACTTGCGCCAGATCGAACTGCACAATCGACTTGTCCGGCTGCATGATATTCAATTTATATTGTTTCTGCTTTTCACTGACGAATTTAGTCTTGTAGCGGCGATCAGTCACGGTCGGCAGCATCGCGTCGGAAATATGCCCGATACCGCCCAAACGCGCCGCTTCCAGCGCCAATTCTGCGGTGGAAATATCCACTCCCATACCGCCTATCATGATCGGCACTAATTCGCGCTTACCCAAGCGCAGGCGAAAATCATCTACACATTTCATGCTGCCATCCTCCCGCTACCGCCCCTGATTTTAAAAATCGGGACGTTATAAATAATTGTATTTGGTACATATAAGACGCGAAGTCTGCCACAGATAGAGCAATACTGAAAGCAAAGCCATCATTGCTGCATACATCTTGTTGAATATCCTGTCTTTTCAATAACTCACGCGCTGCTTACGGCAATGTCAAACTTTTTTACAGTCAAATCACTGCTGGGATAGTTGCACGATTTATTCCCCCACACAAACTTAGTGCTGCGCGCAAATCACAAAATTCGTTATGATTCACGGATGCAAGAGCACACTTTAACCAACGCCGATCTGATTCGCCGCAGCCTGGCTGCCGTCTGGCATCCCTGTTCACAGATGAAGCACTATGAAACCTTCCCACTGGTGCCGATCTCACGCGGCCAAGGATCGTGGCTTTATGACTTTGACGGCAACAGATATCTGGATACCGTCAGTTCATGGTGGGTAAACCTGTTCGGTCACGGCAATCCACGCATCAATGCCGCGCTGCGCGACCAGCTTGAAAAGCTTGAGCACGTCATGCTGGCAGGCTTCACCCATGAACCCGTGGTCGAACTATCCGAGCGATTGCGCGAAATCGCACCGCCCGGGCTGGGCCACTGTTTCTACGGCTCGGACGGCGCATCAGCCACCGAGATTGCGTTGAAGATGAGCGCGCATTACTGGCGCAACAGCGGCAAACCCGGCAAGATGCAGTTCATTAGCCTGCAACACAGTTATCACGGCGAAACGCTGGGCGCACTATCGGTGACCGATGTCGCCTTGTTTCGCGACGCCTATGGCGCGCTGATCCGGCAGCAGGCGACCATCGCCAGCCCGGACTGGCGCAATGCCGAATGCGGAGAAACTGCCGAAGCATACGCGTTGCGTTGCGCAGAGGCGCTGGAAACCCATCTGCAACAGCATCATGAACAGCTTGCCGCCTTCATCATCGAACCACTGGTGCAGGGCGCTGCGGGCATGGCGATGTATCACCCGGCTTACTTGCGGCGCGCCCGCGCGCTGTGCGACGAATACGGCGTGCACCTGATCGCCGATGAGATCGCGGTCGGCATGGGCAGAACGGGCACGATGTTCGCCTGCGAACAGGGCGGCATTACACCCGACTTTCTGCTGATTTCCAAAGGCATCACCGGTGGCTATCTGCCGCTATCCATCGTGATGACGCGCGACGCGATCTATCAGGCTTTCTATGCCGACCAGACCGCGCGCGGCTTTTTGCACTCGCACTCCTACACCGGCAACCCGCTGGCCTGCCGCGCCGCGCTGGCCACGCTGGATATATTCGCGCAGGACGATGTACTGAATACCAACCGCGCCAAGGCCGCGTTTTTCAACCGCATCGCACAGCCATTGCGCGAACATCCGGCAGTCCGAAACTGGCGCAACACCGGCATGATCTGGGCGTTCGAAGTGGCGACACCCCACGCCGATTTCGCCCAGCGTTGCTTCACGCTGGGTTTACAGCACGAACTGCTGCTGCGACCGATGGGCAATACCGTCTATTTCATGCCGCCCTATGTGATAAACGAAGACGAGATGCAACTGCTCGCATCCCGCACCCTGACCGTGATCGAGGCGCTAACATGAAGCCCATTCCGTCGCACAAGTTAGCGTTGCGCTACCTGACACTCATTGGCTGGCTGCTCACATTCGTATTGGTCGCCGCCGCACAAGCAACTTCCCTCCCCCCATCTGTAAAAAACGAACTGAAAAAAGCCAACATCCCGCAATCCGGCATTGCGATCGTGGTGCAGGAAATCGGCAGGCCAAAACCGTTGCTCCGCCTCAATGCCGCACAAGCGATGAATCCGGCCTCGACCATGAAGCTGCTCACCACTTTTGCAGCGCTTGACCTGCTCGGCCCCGCCTACACCTGGAAGACTGAGGCGTATCTGGACGGCACGCTGGAAAACGGTGTACTGGATGGCGACCTGATACTCAAGGGCTATGGCGACCCCAAGTTCACCATAGAACAGTTCTGGCTGTGGCTCACCGAACTGCGTTCGCGCGGGCTGCGCGAGATACGCGGCGATCTGGTGCTGGACCGCAGACACTTCGACCTACCGCCGTTTGATTCAGGCGCGTTCGACAACGACCCGGTGCGCGCCTACAACGTCGGCCCCGACGCGCTACTGCTCAACTTCAACACCCTGCGGCTGCGCTACCTGCCGACAGGAGACGCGCTTAACGTGTTCGCCGAACCGCCGCTGGACGGCATCACGCTGGACAACCGGCTCGCCCCGCAACCGTCCGGCGACTGCAGAAACTGGGATGACGGCATAGACGTACAACCGCACGGTGACAGCGTCGTGCTGCAAGGCGGCTACCCCGGCGAGTGCGGCGAACGCGAGCACAACCTCAACCTGATGCCGCACACCCGCTATGTCGAAGCCGTGTTCCGCGCGCTGTGGAAAGAGCTGGGCGGCACGCTGCAAGGCAGACAGCACGAGGGCGCTGCAGGCGACCACGCACTGTTGTTTTCGACGCATCGCTCCGAACCGCTCGGCTTGACCATCCGCGACATCAACAAATACAGCAACAACGTGATGGCCAGACAACTATTCCTGACACTAGGCGACACTTCGCCGCAGCACGCGGAAAACGACGACGAAGCCAACACGCCGCAGGTGATCGCCCCGCAAACCCTATCCATCGCACGCAGCGTGCAGACCGTGCATGACTGGCTGCAGCAGCAAAATCTGGATTTTCCCGAACTGGTGCTGGAGAACGGCGCGGGTCTGTCGCGCATCGAACGCATCAGCGCCGATCACATGGCAACGTTGCTGCAACGTGCGGCAATCCACCCGCTGAGCGCCGAACTGCAAGCCTCGCTGCCCATACTCGGCGTGGACGGCACGATGCGCAAACGGCTGAAAGAGCACGCGTCCTCCGGTCACGCCCACCTCAAGGGCGGCACGCTGGAAGGCGTTAAAACGCTTGCAGGCTATGTACGCTCAAAATCAGGAAAAGAATGGGTAGTGGTGTGCTTCATCAACGACCCCAACGCGCGCAATGGCAAAGCTGCACAGGACGCGCTGGTTGAGTGGGTACAGGGAAGGTGATAGTCCTTTATAAGTCCTGATAAGTATTGACTTATCCCATGCCTTTAACTTACATTGCACATCGGTGCAATACACCTTTACGGAAAATCTAGCCAACCCTAACAATTGAAGCAAAATTCAGCGATGGCAAATGAAACTGAACGCTTTTTAGTTATCTCAAAAACGTTTGATGTAATTAAAGATATTGTCAAAGGTGCGACCTACATCGCTCTAGCATACTGGGCATTTCGTGCTATTGACGTGTTATCTGGCAAGCAGACCGATGCCTCATTGCTCGTTGGCTACTTTACTTCTCAAGAAAATGATTACGGCTTGCCATGGCTAATCGCCATGATCGGAGTTGCATATGGATTTTTTGAGAGGCGATTAAGATTGCGAAAAACAGAGTACTTACATAAACATAACCTTGAACTTGAAAAGCGAATTGATGCCAAAAGGCAGAGTAGTAATTTATTGCCGACTGGTGAAACCAATCCAAAGGACGAGCTATGAACATTTACGCGAATACCATAAACACTATTGAACTAACCGTAGCAATTGCATTTCTTGTATGGTTCTTTTACGGGCCGTGGAATAGATTTGTCATTGACCTTGCCAGACAAAATTTGTTTGAGTTAAGAGACGAAGTATTTTTACTGGCTGCTGATAACAAACTAGAATTTTCTTCTGACATATATTGCCTGCTTCGTGAACGCCTTAATAAGATGATTCGCTTTTGCCATCACATGACTTTAGCCAATCTAATTGCCACACGACCTGCTGCGAAATCAAATCAGGCAAGCCGTGATGTTTTGACCTTAATTCGCGCGATCCCCGACCGCGAACTGGCCAGAAAACTGGAGAAAAATTACATATATGCGCTCATAATAATGCTGGGCGCGATGTTTCTGCGCTCATTTGCTCTAATTCTTCCGTTTGTGTTGTTATTGCCAATCGCTATAGTCCTTGAACTCTTAAAAGGCGTAGGAAAATCTAACCCAATAGTAACCAAAGTACGCCATGCGGTTGAGCGTGATATTGATCTTGAATCTGCAGTACGTTGCAGTTAGCCACATAACACATCCCTCGAAATAGATTAGTAGCACGATAAACGGAGGGCGTTCGCCCACCCCCGAATCACAGCCCTAACTCACCCCACATCGCATCCACCCTGGCCTTCACCGCTTCATCCATCACGATGGTCGTGCCCCATTCGCGCTGGGTCTCGCCCGGCCATTTGTTGGTCGCGTCCAGCCCCATCTTGCCGCCCAGACCGGATACCGGACTGGCAAAATCGAGGTAGTCGATCGGTGTATTTTCGACCAGCAGGGTGTCGCGCACCGGGTCCATGCGAGTGGTAATCGCCCAGATGACCTCCTGCCAACTACGGATGTCGATATCGTCATCCACGACGATGATGAATTTTGTATACATGAACTGCCGCAGATAAGACCAGATGCCGAACATTACGCGCTTGGCGTGTCCGGCATATTGTTTCCTGATGCTGACGATGGCCATGCGGTAGCTGCAGCCTTCCGGCGGCAGATAGAAATCGGCTATTTCCGGGAATTGCTTCTGCAGCAGCGGCACGAATACTTCATTGAGCGCCACGCCCAGCATAGCCGGTTCGTCCGGCGGCTTGCCGGTATAGGTGGAATGGTAGATGGGGTCACGGCGCATCGTGATGCGCTCTATGGTGAACACCGGAAATTTATCCTGCTCGTTATAGTAGCCGGTATGGTCGCCGTATGGCCCTTCCAGCGCCATTTTGTCAGGATGGATCACGCCTTCCAATACAATTTCGCTACTGGCAGGCACTTGCAGATCACTGCCGAAGCACTTCACCAACTCGGTCTTGCTGCCGCGCAGCAATCCCGCGAACTGGTATTCGGACAAACTATCCGGCACGGGTGTGACCGCACCCAATATTGTCGCCGGGTCAGCACCTATCACCACCGCGACCGGAAAGGGTTGGCCGGGGTTCTGCTGACAATGCTCGCGAAAATCCAGCGCACCGCCGCGATGCGCCAGCCAGCGCATGATGACTTTGTTCGGCGCAATCACCTGCTGGCGATAGATGCCGAGATTCTGGCGTGATTTGGCTGGGCCTCTGGTCACCACCAAGCCCCAGGTAATCAGCGGCGCGACGTCACCCGGCCAGCAATGCTGGATGGGCAAACGACCCAAGTCCACCTCGTCACCCTCCCACATCACATCCTGACACGGCGCACTGGACAGCACCTTGGGCGACATGCTCAGCACCTGCTTGAGTACCGGCCATTTTTCCCAGGCATCTTTCAGGCCTTTTGGCGGCTCCGGCTCTTTCAGATAGGCCAGCAACTTGCCCACTTCGCGCAGCGCCATTACCGATTCCTCGCCCATACCCAGCGCGACGCGACGCGGTGTGCCAAACAGATTGGCCAGCACAGGCATGCTGTGCCCGACCACATTTTCAAACAGTATCGCCGGACCTTGCGCGCGCAACACCCGGTCGCATATCTCGGTCATTTCCAGATGCGTGGAGACCGGCGCAGTCACGCGTTTCAACTCGCCAATTTTCTCTAATTGCGCGATAAAATCGCGTAAGTCACGGTATTTCATTTCCCTCTCCCCGCCCCTCTCCCGCACGCGGGCGAGGGAAATTTACTTCAATAAAATCTTTTTTCGCCTTCCGGCCTGGTTTTAAAGCGTTTATGCAGCCAAAAATATTGTTCCGGCATTTCCAGTATGCGCTGCTCAATGAATTCATTCATGCGCCTTGCATCAGCAGCGCTGTCACCGCTCGGATAATTCTCCCACGCGGGATAGAAAGTCAGCACATAACCTTCACCACCCGGCAATATCCGCGTGACGCTGGGCACGACTTTCGCACCCGCCATCTGCGCGATGCGTGACACCGAGGTCATGGTCGCGGCAGGCACGCCAAAGAAGGGAATAAACACCCCATCTTTGACACCCTGATCTTGATCGGGCGGATAGATGAACGGCATGCCCGCACGCATTCCCTTGAGAATGGGACGCAACCCCTGCTGACGGGAATAGAGGTACTGCTTGCGGAACCGGGCGCGCTTCCTCAAAAGCAGTCCGGTCAAATAAAGGTTTTTCTGGTTGGCATACATGCATACCGTATCGGTGTGCTGCGCGACCCACTGCCCGCCCGCATCCATCCCGATGAAATGCGGCGTGAGCAGTATGGCAGATTTGTCCTTGACGGCCTCAAAATGCTCGATACCCTCGACGCGAATCAAGCCACGTATGCGTTCGGCGCTCGACCACCACAGAATGCTGCGCTCGATAATGCCGCGACCGAACATCTTGAAGTGATCGCGCATCAGCTTCTTGCGCGCTTGAATGCTCATATCGGGAAAGCACAACTTCAAATTGATGTCGCCCACGCGGCGGCGCTCTGCGGCCAGCAGAAAAAGCAGCATCCCGACACCCTTGCCGATGGCGACAATGAGGCGAAACGGCAGCCAGTGAATCAACCACAAAATAAAAACACCCAGCCTTACCAACATCACGACTCCCTGATCGCCGGCAGCACGCCGCGCGGAACTTTATAACGGTTGTAGCTCCACAAATATTGTGCGGGAAACTGACGAATCAAACGCTCCAGTGCCGCATTGATCTGCAGCGGAACAGATCGCTCAAAATCCAGCAGTAAAGGTTCAAAACGTATGACGTATCCCTGCGCCTGTCGCTCGGCGCTGGTAAGCAACACCGCAGCACCACTGGCTTGCGCCAACCTGCCCACCAGCGTCATGGTATAGGCGGGGCGGCCAAAAAAATCTGCCCATTCGCCCTCTCCCACACTTGGCACCTGATCCGGCAGCAAGCCAATGGCCTCGCCACGCCTGAGCGCCTTGTACAACAAGCGAACGCCGCTTACATCCGCTTTGGCCAGCCTGACCTGTCCGCGCTCACGACCGCCTCGCATTACGCCTTCCAGCCATCCCAATCTGGGTGGGCGGTAGAGCACGGTAATCGGTAAATGTTGTGCCATATACAGCGAAGCAATTTCGAAACAACCCAGATGCGGTGTCAGAAAGATAATGCCCTTGCCTCGCGCCCGAGCGGCTTCAACATATTCCATTCCCCGGCACTCCGATACGCTGTTTACCACGACACCGTAGGGTCTACCCCAAATCCAGGGCAACTCAACCAGGCTCTTGCCCGCTTCTGCGATACTCGCAGACAGCAGACCATGTTTATCATCCGGAGAAAAACCGGCCTGTTGCAGATTTTCCCGCATGCGTGCTGCATACTGCCCTGACAGCACATAGGTCAGTCGCCCGAGCAGCGCGCCCAGGCGGTGCAAAATGCACAGCGGCAGGAAAGATAACAAGCGAAATATGTTTTTTAAAAAAAAAGTAGTCATGTGTGGCGATGCTAGCAAGTTTTACGCAATTTGCTAGAATGCTGGTCTTTTAAATTATTCATAAGTGAGCGAGGGGCCATGAGCGAATTTCTATTTACGTCCGAATCTGTATCCGAAGGCCATCCTGACAAGGTTTCAGATCAAATCTCTGATGCCATCCTGGATGCGATTCTAGCGCAAGACCCGTATGCGCGGGTAGCCGCTGAAACACTGACCAATACCGGTCTGGTGGTTCTGGCTGGCGAAATCACTACCACCGCCAATGTCGATTACATTCAGGTGGCGCGCAATACCATCAAGCGCATCGGCTATGACAACACCGAATACGGCATCGACTACAAAGGCTGCGCTGTGCTGGTGGCGTATGACAAGCAAAGCCCGGATATCGCTCAGGGCGTGGATCGCGCTTCCGACGATTACCTGAATCAGGGCGCGGGCGATCAGGGGCTGATGTTCGGCTACGCCTGCGACGAAACCCCGACTTTGATGCCGCTGGCGATCTATCTGGCGCATCAGGCAGTACAGCGTCAGGCACAATTGCGTCACGATGGCCGCCTGCCATGGCTGCGTCCAGATGCAAAATCGCAAGTAACGGTGCGTTACGTTGATGGCAAACCCCATTGCATCGACACCGTGGTGCTTTCCACACAGCACGCACCGGAAATGACGCTGGAACAGATCCGCGAAGCGGCGATTGAGGAAATCCTCAAGCCTATCCTGCCTAAGGAGTTGATCAAGGGCAATATCAACTTTTTGGTCAATCCGACCGGTCGTTTCGTCATCGGCGGACCACAGGGCGATTGCGGCCTAACCGGGCGCAAAATCATCGTGGACACCTACGGCGGCTCTGCCCCGCACGGCGGCGGCGCCTTCTCCGGCAAGGATCCGTCCAAAGTGGATCGTTCCGCTGCGTACGCAGGACGTTATGTGGCGAAAAATATCGTCGCGGCGGGTCTGGCCAGCAAGTGCATGGTGCAGGTCTCCTACGCAATCGGCGTGGCGAAACCCACCAGCGTGATGGTCGACAGCTACGGTACGGGCAAAATCTCCGATGACAAGCTGACCGAACTGGTGCTTCGCCATTTCGACCTGCGCCCCAAAGGCATCGTGAACATGCTCAACCTGCTGCGACCGATCTACGAGAAGACCGCTGCTTACGGCCACTTCGGCCGCGAAGAACCGGAATTCACCTGGGAAAATACAGACAAGGCAGCGGCACTTCGTGCCGATGCAGGTCTGTAAGACCTCGCCTGCGGCGCTTGTCGGTATTTCGACGAAGAGTCATCTTCACGTAAGTGGGTATGACTCGCAGTCAAAACACCTTAGGGAAACGCTGCTTAAATCGCCTTGCCTTTAGCCGCGAGGCGCGTAGCGACGTGGCGCGTCATTGCGGGCAACGCGAAGCAATCCAGAGATTTTTCGTTTTGAGCGCCGACTGGATTGCCATGCTACGCAGCTCGCAAAAAACAGGATTTGCGTTTATAATCCGCGTCCTCCGAGAGGTGCTGCAGCGGGTTTGAACGCCCCCGTCAGGCTCGGAAAGTGATTCTGCATCAACGGCACCTATTCATTAACCAATACAATGAATGGAGTTTTTATGAACGCTGTTGCAAACGGATTCACCGACTATATCGTCGCAGACATGTCTCTGGCCGCATGGGGCCGCAAGGAACTGGCCATCGCCGAAATCGAAATGCCTGGCCTGATGGCCATCCGCAAGGAGTTCGCAGTAACCCAACCGCTCAAGGGCGCGCGCATCACCGGCTCTTTGCACATGACCATCCAGACCGGCGTGCTGATTGAGACACTGCAAGCACTGGGCGCGGAAGTGCGCTGGGCTTCGTGCAATATTTACTCTACACAGGATCACGCTGCGGCTGCGATCGTCGCAACCGGTACACCCGTTTTCGCAGTCAAGGGCGAAACACTGACTGAATATTGGGATTACACCCACCGCATCTTTGAATGGAAAGACGGCGGCCTGTCCAACATGATTCTGGACGACGGCGGCGATGCAACGCTGTTGCTGCATCTGGGCGCGCGCGCCGAGAAAGACGCATCGTTGCTGAATAACCCAGGCTCCGAAGAAGAAATTTGCCTGTTCAATTCGATCAAGGCCAAGCTGGCAGTCGATAACACCTGGTATTCCACTCGTCTGGCCGCCATCATGGGCGTGACCGAAGAAACCACCACCGGCGTACATCGTCTGTACCAGATGCATGAGCGCGGCGAACTGAAATTCCCTGCGATCAACGTCAACGACTCCGTCACCAAGTCCAAGTTCGACAACCTGTATGGCTGCCGTGAATCGCTGGTTGATGCGATCAAACGTGCCACTGACGTGATGATTGCGGGCAAGATCGCGGTGATCGTCGGTTACGGCGACGTGGGCAAAGGCTCCGCACAAGCGATGCGCGCGCTGTCCGCTCAGGTATGGGTGACTGAGATCGATCCTATCTGCGCACTGCAGGCCGCAATGGAAGGTTATCGCGTCGTGACCATGGATTATGCGTGTGAGCATGGCGACATCTTCGTCACCACCACCGGCAACTACCATGTCATCACCCATGACCACATGGCGAAAATGAAAAACAACGCCATCGTGTCCAACATCGGCCATTTCGACAACGAAATCGACGTTGCGTCCCTCAAGCAATACACTTGGGAAAACATCAAGCCACAGGTTGATCACGTGATCTTCCCCCCTAGCGAGGACAAGCCGGACGGCAAGCGCATCCTGCTGCTGGCTGAAGGTCGTCTGGTCAACCTGGGTTGTGGCACCGGCCATCCGTCCTATGTGATGTCATCGAGCTTCGCCAACCAGACCATCGCGCAGATCGAACTGTTTACCCGCCTCGACCAGTATCCTGTCGGCGTTTACACTCTGCCCAAGCACCTGGATGAGAAAGTCGCACGTTTGCAACTGACCACGCTGAATGCGCAACTGAGCGAGTTGACAGACCAGCAGGCAGCTTACATCGGCGTACCCAAGAACGGCCCTTACAAGGCTGATCACTACCGCTATTAGAAGCAGGAACGAGGACTGAGGACTGAGGGTTGAGTTAAAATCTAGGGAAACGCTGATTTATTCGTCATCCCCGCGAAAGCGGGGATCCAGTGCCTTTATCTAACTGGGTTCCCGCCTACGCGGGAACGACAAAACCGAATAAATCAGCGCTTCCCTAGGCAACTGGCTTTCCTCGATCCAAAATCCTGAATTTCCGATCCTCGCACCTCAATCCTCATTAAGGAGGTTCTCTTGAGACTCATCTTGATCTGGATATTGAATGCACTGGCGTTAATCGCCGTGGCGAATTTCGTACCTGGTATTCATGTAGAAGGATTCACCGCCGCGCTGATTGCCGCATTCCTGCTGGGACTGGTGAACACGCTGATCCGTCCCTTGTTGTTACTGCTTACTTTGCCGGTCACCCTGATCACGCTGGGCCTGTTCATTTTCGTGATCAACGGACTGCTGTTCTGGCTGGTTGGTTCGGTACTACGAGACTTTATCGTCGACAGTTTCTGGCATGGCGTTCTGGGTGCATTGCTGTACAGCCTGTTTACCTGGGCGATGACATCAGCAGCCGCACAATTATTGAGAAAATAATGCAAATGCATTTTTCGGGCAAATCGCGGTGTCGCGTGCTCGCTCAATCCTCGCCTATCTTGGCGATATGTCTCGTCTTTCGTTGCGCGGCTCCTTGCGCTTCATCCCGAAATTCTGAATTTATTGAGGTTTACTAATGAATCACTCACATATCAGTTTCGAATTTTTCCCGCCTCAAACCAATGAAGGTGTGGAAAAACTCACCATCGCGCGCGGCAAACTCGCCGCGCTCAATCCCGAATTCTTCTCGGTGACCTTCGGCGCGGGCGGCTCCACCCGCGATCGCACGCTGGAGACCGTCACTCAAATCAAGGCCGAAGGCTTTGATGCCGCCCCCCACCTTTCCTGCGTCGGCTCCACCCGCGAAAACATCCGCGCCATCCTCAAAACCTATCAGGATGCAGGTATCCGCCGCATCGTCGCGTTGCGCGGCGATCTGCCGTCCGGCATGGCTACGGCCGGTGAATTCCAGTATGCCAACGAGCTGGTGGAATTCATCCGCACCGAGACCGGCGATCATTTCCATCTTGAAGTCGCGGCCTACCCAGAATTTCACCCGCAAGCGAAATCGGCGCACGACGACATCCTCAACTTCAAGCGCAAAATCGATGCGGGTGCGAATTCTGCAATCACGCAATATTTTTACAACGCAGACAGCTATTTTCACTTCGTGGAAGAATGTCAGAAACTGGGCATTACCGCCCCCATCGTGCCGGGCATCATGCCCATCGTGCGCTTCTCGCAACTGGCGCGTTTCTCGGATGCCTGTGGCGCGGAAATTCCGCGCTGGATGCGCAAGACCATGGAAGGTTTCGGCGACGACAACGAATCAGTACAATCCTTTGGTCGCGACGTAGTGACACGCATGTGCGAAAAACTGTTGGCCGGTGGCGCACCCGGCCTGCATTTCTATACGCTCAACCAGTCTGCGCCCTGCATCGGAATTATAGAAGGGCTATCCCTGTGAGTCAGTTACGCGTACCGGAACTCTTATTACCCGCAGGAACGCTGGACAAGATGCGCGCCGCCTATGCCTTCGGGGCGGACGCCGTGTATGCCGGACAACCGCGTTACAGCTTGCGTGCGCGCAACAACGAATTCAAGATGGAAGAGTTGCAGATCGGTATTGCCGAGGCGCATGCGCTGGGCAAGAAGCTGTTTGTCGCCAGCAACCTGATGCCGCACAACGCCAAGGTGAAGACCTATATGGCCGACATGGCGCCCGTCATCGCGATGAAGCCGGACGCACTGATTATGGCCGACCCCGGCCTGATCGCGATGGTGCGCGAACGCTGGCCGGAAGTACCCGTGCATCTGTCCGTTCAGGCCAACACGGTCAATTACGCGGCGGTGAAATTCTGGAAGTCACTGGGACTGACCCGCGTGATCCTGTCGCGCGAACTATCGCTGGACGAGATCGAGGAAATCCGTCAGGAATGCCCTGACATGGAACTGGAAGTGTTCGTGCACGGCGCGCTGTGCATTGCCTACTCGGGTCGCTGTCTGCTGTCCGGCTACTTTAATCACCGCGACGCCAATCAGGGAACCTGCACCAATTCCTGCCGCTGGGATTACAAGATGGACAACGCCGAAGAGAACGGCACCGGCGACATTGAAAAGCTGGATTTCGATTTCGACAAGGCGCTGAGCCAATCCGCGCTATCCGATTGCGGCGGACAAAAGCGCCACCCGATGGCCGACCGTGTTTACGTGATCGCTCGCCAGGATCATCCGGACGAACTAATGCCGGTGATGGAAGACGAGCACGGCACTTACATCATGAATTCCAAAGACCTGCGCGCGGTAGAACACGTCGAGCGGCTGGCGAAGATCGGCATCGACTCGCTGAAAGTCGAAGGCCGCACCAAATCTATCTACTACGTCGCACGTACCGCGCAGGTTTATCGTCAGGCGATCGACGATGCGGTCGCCGGTCGCCCGTTCAACTACGGCCTGCTGGGTGCGCTGGATGCGCTGGCCAATCGTGGCTACACCGACGGCTTCTACGAGCGCCACCACACCCACGAGCAGCAGAACTACATGCGCGGCCATTCCGAAAGTACCCGCCAGCAATATGTCGGCGACATCGTATCCTGTGCAGGCGGCTATGCTGAGATCGACGTGAAGAACAAGTTTCAGGTCGGCGACCGCCTGGAAATCATCCACCCGAACGGCAATCAGATCATTGATCTCGCAGAAATGCGCGACAAGAAGGGCGCGGCCATCACCGTCGCACCCGGCAGCGGGCATCATGTACAGATACCGATGCAAGGGGATTTATCCAAGGGGATGATCGCGCGGTTTTTATAACTTCACCAAAATCCGTTCGCCCTGAGCTTGTCGAAGGGTGAACAACAACGGAGCAAATCAATCATGAGCTTCTGGGTCTACATCCTTCGTTGCTCGGACGATTCATATTACACGGGACACACCGACAACCTTGAACAGCGCATCGGTGAACACCAGCATGGCCTGTGCGAAGGCTATACTTCCACTCGTCTGCCTGTTGAACTGGTATTCAGCCAAGCGTGTGCAACCAGAGAAGAAGCGTTAGCCGCCGAACAACAAATTAAAGGCTGGAGTCGCAAGAAAAAAGAGGCGATGATGCGTGGCGATTGGACCGAGGTCTCTCGTTTGGCGAAAGGCAATCAACGTGATGGTAAGTCAGTTCATCCTTCGACAAGCTCAGGACGAACGGATTAAATCAGCATCTCCCTAGAAATGGTGTGATTATCGACTAATGCGTATTGCATCAACAATTCCTTCCAATTTGGCACAATATAACCATGATTCTCTCTGCCCTCTCTCAATCTGCCCGCTACGAAGCACTGCATCCGCTGTTTCCGCGCGCATTTGAGTATATCCGCGACACCAACCTGAACGCGCTGACACCTGGCGTTTATCAGATTATCGAGGACAAACTGTTTGCCATCGTGGAGCATGTACCGGGACGCGCGCGCGAAGCAGCGAAGCTGGAGTGCCACCGTCGCTACATCGACATTCAACTGGTTCTGGACGGCGATGAGACGATGGGCTGGAAACCGCTGGAGGATTGTTACAATCCGGTCAGCGAACACAACACCGAGCGTGACATCCGCTTTTTTCTCGATGTACCCGCGTCGTGGATCCCCGTGCCGCCCGATCATTTCTGCATCTTCTTCCCCGAAGACGCGCATGCACCGCTGGTAGGCAGCGGCCCGATCCGCAAGGTGATCTTCAAGATTGCCGTGCAGGACTGATGTTTGCTGAGCCAGACGCGAAAGATGCCGTACGCCGAGTTGCAGATACAGCCGCTGCTGACAAGGTTATAATCCACACCAGCAATCAACTACAGACAGGATTACCGACATGGCAAACAAGCAATTCATCCAGACCCCGGACGCCCCTGCCGCAATTGGCACCTATTCGCAGGCCATACGCGTGAATGACACCGTGTATCTGTCCGGCCAGATCGGCCTCGACCCCGCCACCATGCAAATGGTGGAAGGCATCGACGAACAGATACACCGTGTATTCCAGAATCTGCGCGCCGTGGCTAATGCGGCCAACAGCGATCTCAACGATCTGGTCAAACTGAACGTTTATCTGATCGACCTGAAAAACTTCGCCAAGGTGAACGAAATCATGGCGGGTTATTTCCAGCAGCCCTATCCGGCGCGTGCCGCTGTAGGCGTCTCCGCATTGCCGCGCGGTGCGCTGATCGAAATGGACGGGGTGCTGGTGATTCAGGCTTAAACAGCATGACAACGCCCCCGTCAGACCAGAGGGCGAATTGACCGCACCCGCAAAAATCTCTCCCGCCGCCCTTGCTCGTCTGAGCAAACTGGGAATACATCATCGCAGCGAACTGCTGTTGCATCTGCCGTTGCGCTATGAGGACGAAACGCATCTCGCGCCGATAACCACGGTGCAGCCCGGCGAGACGGTGCAGGTTCAGGGCACCATTACGCACGCAGAAATCACCTTCCGGCCGCGACGCACGCTGGTCTGCCGCCTGCAGGACGCCGGTGGCGAACTGTATTTGCGCTTTTTGAATTTTTACCCCAGCCAGCAAAAACAGCTCGCGGTAGACAGCCAGATACGCGCCATAGGCGAGATTCGCATGGGCTATTACGGGCTGGAAATGGTGCATCCGAAATGCCGCGCCGTAGATATCGATACGCCGTTGCAAACCAGCCTGACCCCGGTTTATCCGACCACAGCGGGGCTGTCTCAAGTCGCGCTGCGCAAGCTGATCGCCAACGCGCTGGAGGTGTTACCGATACCCGAGCATTTGCCGAAATCCGTGTTCGACCGTTTGAAACTGGCCGACTTTGCGGAAAGTCTGCGCCTGCTGCATAGCCCTACCGCGGATATTTCCGCACACAGCCTGGCAAATCGCAGCCATCCGGCATGGCAACGCATCAAATTCGACGAATTGCTGGCGCAGCAACTGTCGATGCGCGTGCACCACAGGGAACGCAGCCAGCGCACCGCCCCCGCGCTGCCGCCGAGAAAACACCACACAGACGCGCTGTTGAAAAATCTGCCGTTTGCATTAACGAAGGCGCAGCGAAAGGTCTGCGGCGAAATCGGCGGCGATCTGGCAAAGCCACATCCTATGCAACGCCTGTTACTGGGCGATGTCGGCAGCGGCAAGACCGTCGTCGCAGCGCTCGCCGCCTTACAGGCGATAGAAAACGGCTATCAGGTCGCACTAATGGCGCCCACCGAAATACTGGCCGAACAGCATTTTCTAAAACTTTCCGAGTGGCTCGCCCCGCTGGGCATTACCCCTGTCTGGCTGTCCGGCAGCCTGAAAAAAAAGGACAAGAAACTGGCCGCAGAAAAGATCGCATCGGGCGAAACGCTGCTCGCCATCGGCACGCACGCGCTGTTTCAGGAGCAGATCAGCTTCCACAAACTGGGACTGGCCATCGTCGACGAGCAGCACAAATTCGGCGTTCAGCAGCGTCTGGCGCTGCATGCCAAAGGCAAACACTCCACAGCCGTTCGTGGTGAGCCTGTCGAACCACAAGCGCCGCCTTCCCATCCCCTTCGACAAGCTCAGGGCGAACGGCCTGAGGAGCAAGCCAAAATACAAGAACCACACCAGCTGATGATGAGCGCAACACCGATTCCGCGCACGCTGGCGATGAGTTATTACGCCGATCTGGACGTGTCGGTGATCGATGAATTGCCGCCCGGCAGGACGCCGGTGATCACAAAACTGGTCAGCGATACGCGCCGCGACGAGGTATTCGAACGGGTGCGCGCCGGATGCATCGGCGGACAGCAGGCCTACTGGGTCTGTCCGCTGATCGACGAATCCGAAGTGCTGCAATTGCAGAACGCGCTGGAAACACATCAGTTACTGACCGACACCTTCCCTGAACTGCGCATCGGTCTGGTACACGGCAAGATGGACAGCGCCGAGAAAGTCCGCGTGATGACGGCGTTCAAGGCCGGTGAGCTGCAACTGCTGGTCGCGACCACGGTGATCGAAGTCGGCGTGGATGTGCCGAACGCCAGCCTGATGGTGATAGACCACGCCGAGCGCATGGGACTGGCACAGTTGCATCAGTTGCGCGGACGGGTGGGACGCGGTTCGGCGCAAAGCCTGTGCATCCTGCTGTATCAAAAACCGCTCTCTGAACTGGCCCGAACGCGATTAAAAGTGATCTTCGAAAACACGGATGGCTTCGCAATCGCTCAGGAAGACTTACAATTGCGCGGGCCGGGTGAATTACTCGGCGCACGGCAGAGCGGCGTGGCGATGTTACGCTTCGCCGATATCGATGCAGACGAAGATTTACTGGAACAGGCGCGCGGCGTCGCCGACGAATTGCTGCACGACTACCCGGAGGCAGCACGCGCGTACTTACAGCGCTGGATGGCAAAAAAACATGACTATTTGCACGTATAACGACACCTACTGGAACAGCACGGCGCTGGGCGCCGGAGCCGATTTATTCCCCTGGCTGCGCGACCACGGTTCGCTGACGCAGCGCATCCAGCAGCGCTGCGAATATTTTTCCGTACGCAAGCTATGCAACGGTCTGGCACGCATCGCACGGGACGAATCTGCCCTCCTCGGCATTGCACCGCAACAACTCGCCTGGTCGCGTGAAGTATTCCTGTATGCCGATGCCCATCCCGTGGTGTTTGCCCACAGCACCTGTGCCGCAAAAAACCTGCGTGGTGCCTGGCAGGCGGTCCGAAATCTGGGAAACAAACCGCTGGGCGCAGTGCTGTTCTCACACCCGCAGGTCATGCGACAGCCCCTGCATTACAAAGCCTTGCACCCCCATCACCCGCTGTACCGGCGCGCCGCTGCCGTATTGCCTGACACCCCGGACCGGCTATGGGCGCGCAGATCCCTGTTTTATCTGCACAATGAAGCGCTGCTGGTGACGGAAGTTTTCTTACCCCATATATTGCTGCTGAAAAAATGAAGCTCTCCGAACGTCTGCATCTCTATTTACAGCTTACCCGCCTGAATCGCCCCATCGGCATACTGCTGCTGTTATGGCCGACGCTGTGGGGCGTGTGGATCGCGAGCGAGGGGCATCCGGCCTGGCACATCGTGCTGATTTTCACGCTGGGTACGGTACTGATGCGCTCCGCCGGTTGTGCAATCAACGATTTTGCCGACCGTCACATAGATAAACACGTCAAACGCACTGAGGCGCGCCCCGTCACCAGTGGCCGCATCAGGCCACATGAGGCCGTCTGGCTGGCTGCGGCACTCGCCGCCATCTCATTTTTTCTGCTTCTGCCGCTCAACACACTGACCAAGCTGATGTCGGTTCCGGCGGTGTTTCTGGCAGCCAGCTATCCGTTCACCAAACGCTTTTTCCCCATTCCGCAAGCCTATCTGGGCATCGCATTCGGTTTCGGCATACCCATGGCCTTTGCCGCCCAACTGGACTACGTGCCGCCCGTGGCATGGATACTTTTATGCGCGAACGCATTCTGGGCAATCGCCTACGATACCGAATATGCGATGGTGGACAGAGACGACGACATCCATCTCGGCATCCACTCATCCGCCCTGTGGTTCGGCAAATACGATGTCGCGGCAGTGATGGTCTGTTATGCCGTCACGCTGTTGCTGCTTGCAATAGCGGGACAAATGACCGGAATGGGCGCAGCGTATTACTTAGGCCTGCTGGCGGCTGCGGGCATCGCGCTTTATCATTACACACTGATCAGAAATCGCCAGCGCGATGAATGCTTCAAGGCATTCCTGCATAACAGCTGGTTCGGCGCTGCGGTATTCTCAGGCATCGTGCTGGATTATCTGCTCGCACACTGATTTACACGACCAGCTTCTTCGTCATTTCGCTACGCTCGCCGACATAGCCCCCGGTCAGCACAAATCCTGTCATCCGATTTTGCTGATCAAAAAATCCCATACTGACGCCGTCACCGCTTGCCAGCGTCTGCCATGACCCAAGCGCATCACGCGCCACCGGCGACACCGCGATGGGATGGGCCGGCGTCTTTACGACCACCGGCATCGCCGGAAAATCAACCTGTGCATCGTCACCATTCAATACCTTCGCCAGCGCCCGCCCGGCATGCATGATAGGCAGTACAAATGGCAGTACGCGCCCCTCGATTTCGGCACAATCGCCCAGCGCAAAGATGGCTTCGTCCGAGCTTCGCAAACATTCGTTCACCACGATACCGCGATTCACCTCCAGCCCTGCTTCCTGTGCCAGCTGAATACGCGGACGCAAGCCGATTGCGGATAACACGAGGTCGGCATGAATCACCGTGCCATCAGTAAGCGTGAGCGCGTAACCGGATATTGCACTATCTACACGCTGCACCGCCGTGCCGAAGCGCCATACCACGCCCAGATCAGCCAAGGGTTTGAGCAACTGACCGCCCGCCTGCGCTGGCATCAAGGAGGCAAGCGGGTAAGTCCCAGGGTCGATCACGCTGACCGCATAGCCTGCCACCGCGAGGTCATTGGCGAATTCGCAGCCTATCAGCCCGCCACCCATGATGATGACGGACTTTGCCGTAGCAAGCCGCTCACGAAGGTGCGAGTAATCCGACAGATCATTCACCGACAACACCGCATCTGCCGCATCGCCTTGCAACGGAATGCGTATCGGATCAGCTCCCGCCGCCAGCACCAGCTTGTCGTACTCAACCATCCCCGCCGTGGTAATCAGCGTCTTGTTTGCGCGGTTAATCGCACTCACGTCACACTTCGCCAGCAGCGTGATGCCCAACTTTTCTGCCATCTCGGCGGCAGGGGTCAACACCAGACTCGCCGCATCCTTGCCCTGCGCAAACGCATTCGACAGCATCGGCTTGGAGTAATAATCGCCGCTGTCGCGCGAGATCAGCGTGATGGGTACCTCGCGATTCAGTTTGCGCAACTCGCGCGCCAGCGTGTATCCGGCCAGGCCACTGCCCAGCACAACAATCTGTTTCATCAAGCATTCCTAATCTTCCAGCATCCTGGCATTTTGTTCATGTACCGTCATGCCACTCAGGATTGCCCCCCGGGTTGAGGACGCAACCTTGTAATGGTTAAATCACTTCCTTCATGTCAATTCCCAATCCGGTCGCCACACCCTGACCATAAGCCGGATCAGCCTGGTAAAAGTGTTGCAGTTGGCGCAACTGAATAAACGTCGGCACGTTTTTCATCGCACCAACCAGGTTATCGGTCAATTGACGTTTCTGCTCGGCGCTCATCAAGCGATACAGATTGCCCGCCTGCGTGTAATCGTCGTTGCCATCGCGGTGGTTATAGCGATCCGCGTCGCCGGAAATTTTCAGCGGCGGCTCCTGGTAATTCGCCGCATCAACCGGGCCATCAAAGCTATTCGGCTGGTAATTTACCGCACTGCCGAAATTGCCATCGAAGCGCGTCTGTCCGTCGCGGTGGTAGTGATGCACCGGACAATGCGGTTTATTGACTTCCAGCGCGGCATAGTTCACGCCGATACGGTAGCGGTGTGCATCGGGGTAGGACAGAATTCGCGCCTGCAACATCTTATCCGGTGAGGCTCCCATGCCACGCGGCAAGTTGCCCGGTTCAAAAGCAGCCTGTTCAACTTCGGCAAAATAATTTTGCGGGTTACGATTCAGCTCCAGCACGCCTGCTTCCACCAGCGGGTAGTCTTTATGCGGCCAGACCTTGGTCACATCAAAAGGATGAATGGCATAACGCTCGGCTTCCTGCTCCGGCATGATTTGCAGCATCACGCGCCATTTAGGGAAGTCGCCTTTTTCAATGGAGGTGAACAAATCACGGCGGTGATAATCGAGGTCCTCACCGGCGATTTTGTTGGCTTCCGCCTGGGTCAGCGTCTGGATACCTTGCAGGGTTTTGAAATGCCATTTCACCCAATAGCGTTCTCCCTTGTCGTTCCACAGACTATACGTATGTGAACCGTAACCATTCATATTGCGCAACGTGGCGGGAATACCGCGATCAGAGAACAGCGTGGTAATTTGATGCATGGATTCCGGCGACAAACTCCAGAAATCCCATTGCAGGGTGTTATCACGTATCCCGGTTTGCGGATCGCGTTTTTGCGAATGAATGAAGTCGGAAAACTTGAGGGGATCACGAATGAAAAATACCGGCGTATTGTTGCCCACCATGTCCCAATTACCGTCTTCGGTATAAAACTTCACCGCAAAACCGCGCGGGTCACGCGCCGTGTCCGGCGAACCCAACTCGCCCGCCACGGTGGAAAAACGCGCAAAAGTCTCGCAACTGTTGCCTACTGCCGAGAAAAGTCTTGCGCCAGTGTATTTTGAAATATCACCCGTGACAGTGAATTTCCCATAAGCGCCCGCCCCTTTGGCATGCACCACCCGCTCCGGTACACGCTCGCGATTAAAATGCGCCATCTTTTCCATCAGTTGATAATCGGCCATCAACACCGGGCCGCGCGGGCCGGCGGTGAGGCTGTTCTGATTGTCGCCTATTCCGTTCCCGGCGGCAGTCGTCATTACGGGGCAGTTGCTCATGATTTTCTCCTTAGTTAGTTATATCTCCACCATCTCAAAATCGGCCTTTGCCACGCCACAGTCCGGGCATGCCCAGTCAGCAGGGATATCCGCCCACGCTGTACCGGGACGGATACCCTCCTCCGGCAAACCTGTCACTTCGTTGTAAATGAATCCGCATACTACACATTGCCATACTTTCATGTTGCTCTCCTTGTTATGCAGATATTTTTGCCAATACGGCGCGATACTGATTAGCGTGACGCTCCTCCACACGAGCCAGTGCGGCGAAGCGCTTGGCGGCTTTTTCCAGCGTCGCCTTGAACAGTTCGGCATGCTCCATCGATTCGCTGATCTGTTCGCTTATCTCCGACACGGCTGCCGCATTGCCCTCAGCCTGAGCCGTCTTGAGAAATCCCGGATACATCTCGGTGTACTCATACGTCTCGCCTTCGATGGCCATCTGCAGACAGCGCTGTGTGGTCAGTGTAGCCTTTGGGTAGAGCAGATCAAGATGTCCCAGTGCATGCTGCACTTCCTGATTGGCGGTTTCCTCGAACACTTTAGCCGTTTCTTCGTCACCCGCCGCGCGTGCAATTTTGGCAAAATAGCGATACTTGATATGTGCCATCGATTCCCCGGCAAATGCCGCTTCAAGATTGGCGATGGTCTTGATTTCTGGTCTTGCCATGATGTTCTCCTGTTCAGTAAATTAATGAGGTGTTTTGCTTGCGACGACCCCACTATAGGCAAGGCTGACCGATATATCTAATTGATTGTTTAAACCATCGCGATTTATAATACAAATCAATAGGAGCGCGACATGACCCTCAACGAACTACGCTACATCGTCGCCGTCGCGCAGGAACTCAACTTCAGGCGCGCGGCAGAAAAGGCTTACATCAGCCAGCCTGCCTTGTCTCTGGCGATACAGAAGCTGGAACAGGAACTGGAGCTCAAGATATTCGAACGCGGTAAAAACAGCATCACCATCACGCCAACAGGCCACGCCATCATCGAACAGGCACAGCGCGTGCTGGAAGAAGCCGAACGCATACGCGAAATCGCTCTGCAGGGACAGAATCAACTCACAGCACCATTGCGCATCGGGGTCATACACAGCGTTGGCCCTTACCTGCTGCCCGACCTGATCCCCGCACTCAAGTTAATTGCGCCGCACATGCCGCTGGAAGTCGAGGAAAACATTACCGCCAACCTTGAAAGCCGACTGCGTAACGGCAAGCTTGACGTCATCATCATCGCCCTGCCGTTCGGCGACACCAGCATCCTGACCCGCCCCCTGTACGACGAGCCATTTTCAGTTGTCGTCAATATCGAGCACCACTGGTTTGCACGTCGCAGCATCAACGCACAGGAACTAGCCGATGAAAAGGTATTGCTGCTCGACAACGGACACTGTTTCAGCAACCAGGTGGCCGAGGCCTGCCCGGAACTTAACCGCAAGGGTGCTGAAATCCAGCAGGGCACCTCGCTGGAAACCATACGCAACATGGTGGCTTCGGGACTGGGCATCACCGTACTGCCCGCCTCGGCTAACAGCGCACGCTATCGCAGCCCTTTGCTGAAAACCATCCCGTTTGCAAAGCCCGCACCTTCGCGGCGGGTTGCCTTGGCATGGCGAAAAAGTTTTGCCAGAACCCAGGCAATTGATGCGCTTACACACGCCATCGCACAAGCCAAAATTACCGGAGTGATCCTGCTTTGAAAATACCGACCGACTATCGCAGCAATCCGCTGCTACGCATCAGCTACAGTCTGATTGCGCCGTTTTACGATCTGGTCATCGAGCGTCCGATGCGCGCAGCACGCAAGCAATCGCTCAGCGCCCTGACTGGCGATAAAGCCGAAAAAGTATTATTAAGCGGCCTCGGCACCGGACTGGACCTGCCTTTGCTGCCCGCCCTGCATCACTACACCGCGCTCGATTTCAATGCCGGCATGCTCTCACGCGCCAAGGCGCGCGGCGCAAATTTACAGGTAGACTGGATATTGGGTGACAGCATGGCGCTGCCGTTTCCCGATGCACATTTCGATCATGTCGTACTGCACCTGATCACCGCCGTCGTGCCCGAGCCGCAGCGCTGCCTCGCGGAAGCCGCCCGCGTACTGAAACCCGGCGGCTCTGTCATCCTGTTCGACAAATTTCTGCGCCCGCAGCAACGCGCGCCGCTGCGACGCCTGCTTACCCCGCTTTCGCGCCGTATCGCAACGCGTATGGATGTGGTGTTCGAGGAGGTGTTGCTCGCCGCACCTGATCTGCAAATCGTCAGCGATGTGCCGATGCTGGCGGGCGGCTGGTTCCGGGGCATCGTGCTCCACAAAATGAAATAACCCGCCATTGGCGGGTTATTTCTCGTTACATTTTTACACCCAGTCTTTGGGTTGCAAAAATTTGTCGTATAACACCGCTTCCGGCGTGCCTGCCTCCGGATGCCAGTCGTAGCGCCATTTCACCAGCGGCGGCATGGACAGCAGGATGGATTCGGTACGACCATTGGATTGCAGGCCGAAAATGGTACCCCGGTCTATCACCAGATTGAATTCCACGTAGCGTCCGCGACGATAGAGCTGAAAATCGCGCTCACGCTCTCCATAAGGCATGTCCATGCGCTTTTCCAGGATAGGCACATAGGCCGACAGGAAGTGATCGCCTACGCTTTGCTGTATCGCAAATGCAGTTTCAAAATCAGGCACGGAAAGATCATCGAAGAAGATACCGCCGATGCCGCGCGGTTCCTGACGATGCTTAAGGAAGAAGTATTCATCGCACCATTTCTTGTATTTTGCATGCAGATCGTCGCCGAACGGCGTGAGCGAATTCTTGCAGGCCTGATGGAAATGCACCGCATCTTCCTCGAATCCATAATACGGTGTCAGGTCCATGCCACCGCCAAACCAGAACACTTTTTCGCCATCCGGCTTATGCGCCATGAACATGCGCACGTTTGCATGAGTAGTCGGCGCATACGGATTGCGCGGATGCATCACCAGCGACACGCCCATCGCCTCCCAACTGCATCCCGCCAACTCGGGACGATGTGCGGTCGCCGAAGCGGGCATTTTGTCGCCCTGCACATGCGAGAACGCCACGCCGCCGCGCTCAAACACGTTGCCTTCTTCCAGGATGCAACTGATGCCCTCGCCTTTAGTGATGCTGGAAGCCTGTCCTGAGCCTGTCGAAGGACGCTGCCACTTGTCGCGAATGAATTTCTTGCCATCCACCTGTTCCAGACGCTCGACGATCAGTTCTTGCAGTTCCAACAGATATTCTTTAACGGCTGCGCTATTTACGCTCATGTTCTCTCCAGTTTCGCCATCATTCCCGCGCAGAGGCGTAAGCAGGCATACCGCAAAGCGGCTGCTCGCAAAGCAGGAATCCGGCTGATTAAAATATTAACTGCGTACGATTCTACCATCCCGCCACGCGAGTATCCGCGAAGGCTGCTTGCGTTTCCCCACCTGCCCCGGCAGGACCCAGACTTTCCTGCCGAACTGACGCTGACATTCCGCATAAGTCTTGATCGATTGCTGACCGCTGCGATTGGCGCTGGTGGAAACCAGCGCGCTATGCACACCCTTGCACAGCAGCCTGGCGAAGGGGTGGGCAGTCAGGCGCACAGCCAGCGTGTCATGCGCACCGCGCAACCAGCGTGGCGCGGTAGCGCGTGTCGGCATCAGATAGGTAATCGCCTGCGCTCCGGCCTCGCGCAGCGTATGTTGCTGTGTCGGCGTCAGCGGCTGCAAATAACGCGCCACCTGCCCAAAGGACGATGCAATCAGAATCAGACCCTTGCGTTGCGGGCGCTGTTTAAGTCTGAGCAGACGCTGCACGGCGGTGCGATTCGCCGGATCACACCCCAAACCGTAGCAGGATTCGGTGGGATAGGCGATCAGCCCGCCGCGCTTCAAATGGGCGGCGATACGGCGATATGCTACGCGGATACGATGCAATTATTTTCTGGGGGCGATCGCGCGATAGCCGATGTCGCGACGCATCTGACTACCGTCGAAATGAATCTCATCCGCCACCTGATACGCGCGGCGCTGCGCCATACGCACGCTATCGCCCAGTGCCGTCACACAGAGCACTCGCCCGCCGCTGGTCACAACACTTCCGTCTTTCAGCGCCGTTCCCGCATGAAATACATGCGCATCTTCCTCGCCCTTGCCCGGCAAGCCGCTAATCACATCACCGCTACGCGGCGTATCGGGATAATGGGCTGCAGCCATCACCACGCCCAATGCCGTGCGTCTGTCCCATTCCACCTCTATCGCGTCCAGCGTGCCGTTCACCCCGTGTTCCACCAGTTTGAGCAGGTCGCTCTTCAGGCGCAGCATGATAGGCTGGGTTTCCGGGTCGCCCAGACGGCAGTTGAATTCCAGCACCTTGATACTGCCATCCGGCGAGATCATCAGCCCGGCATATAAAAATCCCGTGTAGGTGTGCCCTTCCTTTTCCATGCCCTGCACGGTCGGCATGATGACTTCGCGCAGCGCGCGCGCATACACCTCAGGCGTGACCACCGGTGCAGGCGAATACGCACCCATGCCGCCGGTGTTGGGCCCCATATCGCCATCCTGCAGGCGCTTGTGATCCTGACTGGTCGCCAGCGGCAAGACGTTTTTGCCGTCCACCATCACGATGAAGCTGGCCTCTTCGCCGCTCAAAAACTCCTCAATCACCACGCGCGCACCCGCATCGCCCAGCTTATTATCCGACAGCATCATGTCAACCGCCTGATGCGCCTCATCGGACGTCATCGCCACCACCACGCCTTTGCCCGCCGCCAGACCATCCGCCTTGATTACAATCGGTGCGCCATGTTTATTCACATAGGCATGCGCCGCCGTGACATCGCTGAAGGTCTCGTAAAACGCGGTGGGAATGTTGTGCCGCACCATGAATGCCTTGGCAAAATCCTTGGAAGATTCCAATTGCGCCGCCGCTTTGGTCGGGCCGAAAATTTTCAATCCCACCCTACGGAACGCATCCACCACGCCTTTTGCCAGCGGTGCTTCCGGACCAACCACGGTGAGATAGATATTTTCGCGAATTGCAAATGCCAGCAACTCATCGACGCTGCTGAGCGCGACATTCTCCAGCCCTTTTTCCAGCGCGGTTCCGGCATTGCCGGGCGCTACATAGACCTTCTGCACTTTAGCCGCTTGCGCCAGACGCCACGCCATCGCATGTTCGCGACCACCAGAACCGATTACCAGAATTTTCATGCTTACCTCAACGTAGGGTGGGCAGTTTGCCCACCATTGTTATATCTCGCGTGGGCAGCTTGCCCACCCTACATTGTTAATGACGGAAATGACGGTAGCCGGTATAAACCATCGCGATGCCGTGTTCGTCCGCAGCCGCAATAACTTCCGCATCGCGCATCGAACCGCCGGGCTGAATCACGGCTTTGGCACCCGCTTCGGCCAGCACATCCAGACCGTCGCGGAACGGGAAGAAGGCATCCGACGCGACCACCGAACCCACCAGACTCAGCCCCGCATTCTGCGCCTTGATCGCGGCAATACGCGTACTGTCCACACGGCTCATTTGCCCCGCACCGACGCCCAGCGTCTGGCCATTATTGCAGAACACAATCGCGTTGGACTTCACATATTTCGCGACGCGCCAGGCGAACAGTAGATTTTGCAGTTGCGCGGCATCCGGCTGTACTTTTGTGACCACTTTCAATTGTGCAAGCTGCACGTTGAAAATGTCAGGTGTCTGCACCAGCAAACCGCCGCCGACGCGCTTGATGTCGTATTGATTGTGCGCATTGGACAGCGGCACGATCAGCACGCGTACATTTGGCTTGGCGGCGAATACCTGCAAGGCCGCCTCGCTGTATTCGGGCGCAATCACCACTTCAACGAACTGCTGCGCGACGGCGACGGCTGCGGCCGCATCCACGGTGCGGTTGAATGCGATAATGCCGCCGAATGCGGACGTCGGATCGGTGGCGAATGCCAGTTTATAGGCAGATAGTGCCGTGTCGGCAATCGCCACGCCACAGGGATTGGCATGCTTGACGATCACGCAGGCGCATTGTTCGAAGGTCTTCACCAGCTCCCAGGTTGCATCCGCATCGCCGATATTGTTGTAGGAAAGCTCCTTGCCCTGCACCTGCGTATAGTTGGCGATACTACCCGCAACTGTCGTCAATTCGCGATAAAAGGCCGCATTTTGGTGAGGATTCTCGCCATAACGCATATCCTGCACCTTGGCGAAATTGAAGTTTATCTGCGCCGGGAACTCGCTGCGCGCACCGTCGCTGCCGACCGTGGTCAGGTAGTTGCTGATTGCGGAATCATAGGCTGCCGTGTGTGAAAATGCCTTCTTCGCCAGATCGAAACGGGTCGCATCGGAAACCGCACCGTTATTGGTCTGCATTTCGGCCAGCACGGAGCTGTAATCTTCCGGATCGGTGACAATCACAACATGACCGTGATTCTTGGCCGCAGCGCGCACCATGGTCGGTCCGCCGATGTCGATATTTTCGATCGCATCTTCCAGGCTGCAATCCGGCTTGGCGATGGTTGCCGCAAACGGATAGAGATTCACCACGACAAGGTCAATGGTGGGAATACCATGTGCCGCCAGCGTAGCAACGTGTTCCGGCAAATCGCGGCGTGCCAGAATGCCGGCATGCACCTTGGGCTGTAACGTCTTGACGCGACCATCCAGCATTTCCGGGAAACCGGTGTAATCTGCCACTTCGGTGCAGGGGATGCCGTTGTCAGTAAACAACTTGGCCGTACCGCCGGTGGAGAGAATTTTTACACCGAGGTCATTTAAACCCCGTGCGAATTCGAGTACGCCGGATTTATCCGAAACGCTGATGAGTGCCTGTTTGATCGTTGCCATGTTGAAGTCCAGTTGATAGTCGTTAGTTGGTGGTCGGGCTACGCCCGGCTTATTCAATCCCGTGCAGCAGCATTTTTTTGCGCAAGGTATTGCGATTGATGCCCAGCATGGCTGCGGCACGCGACTGATTGCCGCTCACCTGTGCCAGCACCATCTCGACCAGCGGCTTCTCGACACAATTTATCACCATGTCGTACAAGCCGCTGCAAGGTTCCTCGCCGTCGAGATCGCAGAAATATTCACTGAGTGAGAGGCGCACGTAACGTGCCATCTCGTTTTCGTCTATCGCGCAATCGCTCATGCCACCACTCCCTCTCGCACCAGATCATCAAGATAGCGCAACTGCAATCCACGCTGCGCTTGTTCTGCAAAAAATTCATTCACCGCCGCCAGCTGCTCTTCAGGGTTTTCCAGGCGGTTCATTTGATGGCGAAAGTGCGCCGAACCGACCAGCCCCTTCGTATACCACGAGATATGCTTGCGCGCTACGCGCAGCCCGGTATGCTCGCCATAAAATGCATACAACTCATTTACATGCCCGAGCAAGACACGATGAATCTCGCCCACTTCCGGTGCTGGCAAATGCTCGCCTGTTTTTAGAAAGTATTCAATTTCGCGGAACAGCCAGGGGCGCCCCTGCGCCGCGCGGCCTATCATCACCGCATCCGCACCGGAATACTGCAACACATAACGGGCTTTTTCCGGCGTGGTGATGTCGCCATTGGCGATAATGGGAATGTTCACGCTGGCCTTCACCGCTGCAATCGTCTCATACTCGGCATCGCCGGTGTAGGCGCAAGCGCGGGTACGGCCATGAATCGCCAGCGCCTGTATGCCGGACGCCTCCGCAATTTGCGCGATGCGTACCGCATTGCGATTGTGCGTGTCCCAGCCTGTGCGTATCTTCAGCGTCACCGGTGCATTCACCGCACCGACCACGGCCTCAAGCAATTTTGCAACCAGCGGTTCATTTTGCAGCAAGGCCGAACCCGCCATCACGTTGCAGATTTTCTTGGCCGGACAGCCCATGTTGATATCGATGATTTGCGCGCCGTTATCCACGTTGTATTTCGCCGCTTCCGCCAGCATTTTAGGGTCTGCACCGACGATCTGCACTGAAATGGGATCGACCTCGCCTTCATGGTTGGCGCGTCGCTTGGTCTTTTCCGAACCATACAGCAGCGAATTGGATGCGACCATTTCGCTCACCGCCATACCCGCCCCCATGCGTTTGCACAACATGCGGAAAGGCCGATCAGTTACCCCGGCCATAGGGGCAACGATGAGATTGTTTTTCAGTTGGTAAGGTCCGATGCGCATTGCTAACTTTCAGATAGGGTTGCGGATTATAAAGCATGCGGACAGGCATGGAAAATATCGCTATGATTAAGCCCTATGAAAACCTCGATGCAATACGACGTTGTGATTATTGGTGGCGGTCTGGTAGGTGCCAGTCTGGCCGCTGCGCTGAAAGACAGCGGGCTGTCGCTGGCGCTGGTGGAAGCCGGCCCTGCGCCCGCACTGAATGACCCCGCGCTTGCTGACGACTGGGACAGCCGCATTTATGCGATCAGCCCCGGCAGCCGCCGTTTTCTCGAACAATCCGGCGCTTGGGCAAAGCTTGACCCAACACGCATTGCGCCTGTGGAAGAAATGCGCGTGTTCGGCGACACCGGCCCTTCGACCAAGCTCAGGACAGGCTCGAAACTCGAATTTTCCGCCTATCAGATGGGCGTGTCAGAACTGGCCTGCATACTGGAAAATCGTGCGCTGCAACACGCGCTGTGGCGTGTCCTGCGGGATCAGGACAACCTGACATTTTTCCATCCGGCACGCTGCAAGGCACTCTCGATAGCTGAAGCGTCCGCCGAACTCACGCTGGAAGGCGGGCAGACGCTGAGCGCAAGACTGATCGTCGGCGCCGACGGGCGCAACTCCTGGGTACGCAATCAGGCGGGCATTTCTGCCGCGCCGGTGGATTACCAGCAACACGGCGTGGTTGCCAATTTCAACTGCGCGCTGCCACATCGCGGCATCGCCCACCAATGGTTCCAGGAGGACGGCATTCTTGCCCTGCTGCCGCTGCCCGGCCTGCGCGTTTCCATGGTGTGGTCGGTCAGCCCTGAAAAATCTGCTGCGTTGCTGGCAATGTCGCCCGAAGAACTCTGCTCACAAGTCGCTGCCGCATCACAAAACACACTGGTCAATTTGCAGCTCATCACGCCGCCTGCCGCGTTTCCGCTGCGCTTGCTCACGCTGCCACAAATCAGCGCACCGCGCGTGGCCTTGATAGGCGATGCCGCGCACAACATGCACCCGCTGGCCGGGCAAGGCGTGAACACCGGATTCCGCGATGCGCGCCAACTGGCGGAATTACTGACGAATCGCGGCGGATGCAGCGATTGCGGCGATGCGCAACTGCTGCGCCGATATGACCGGAAACGCAAGGAAGATATTTACACCATGCAGGCCACCACCTATGGATTGAAGAAGCTGTTCTGCAACGACGATCCGCTGTTGCGCACCCTGCGCAATCTCGGCATGGACACCACGAACCACATCGTTCCACTGAAAAAACTACTCATGCAACACGCCCTCAACTAACCACCAAAACACCATGAAAGCGAATGAAATGACTTTGGCCAAAAAAATTATTGCTCTGTTGCTGTTCCTTAGTTTCTCCGCCGCCCATGCAGGAGAAACCGAAATCCGCCTATCCCTGCAAAGCAAGTTTCCCGGCATCGGCAAACTTGAACATGTCGTCAAAACACCTTATTCAGGACTTTATGAAGTCGTGATTGGCGAACAGCTGCTATACACCGACGAGCTGGGTCTATACCTGTTCGATGGCAGCATCGTTGAAATCAAGAGCCGCACCGACCTCACCGAACAACGCCGCAACAAATTATTTGCCATCGAATTCAATAAACTACCGCTGGAATTTGCCCTCAAAAAAGTGAAGGGTAACGGACAGCGCAAAATGGCCTATTTCACCGACCCCAATTGCGGCTACTGCAAGAAGCTGGAAAAGGAAATTTCCAAAATTAACAATGTCACGCTGTATATGTTTATGTACCCGATTTTTCAAGGCTCGGATGAAATCGTACGCAATGTGCACTGCGCAAAAGACCCGGTCAAGGCATGGGACGATCTGATGCTCAAAGGAATCAAACCCGCCAACGCTTCCTGCAATACACCTACCGATAAGGTCGTGGCGACAGGCAAAAAACTGCGGGTAAACGGCACACCTAACCTGATTTTCTTCGATGGCACACAAGTCCCCGGCTACCTGCCTGCCGAACAACTGGAAAAACATCTGGACGAACATGGGCGGTAGTCTTGTTTGCCCCGCCCCACACCCCCATCCCGGTGAAACGGCTGACTGCACCCCCCGGGGCGTGCCGCACGCCGACCGTCTGAATCAGGAGGGATCAGCGTGAATGCCTCACCCGAAATCACACGCGACTTGCTCGCCCGGGCGGTCGATCAATCCCACGACGGCATCACTATCGCCGATGCGCGAAAAAAGGATTTCCCGCTGATTTATGTCAATGCGGGGTTTGAGCGGTTATCCGGCTACACAGCGGCCGAATTGCTCGGCAAGAGCTGCCGCTTTCTCCAGGGTACAGACACCGTGCAACCCGAGATCGCCGTACTGCGCGAAGCGCTGCATCAGGGGAAAAGTTGCATCGTCACGCTGCGCAACTACCGCCGTGACGGTACGCTGTTCTGGAACGAACTGAGCATTTCTGCGCTGCGCAACGAGCAAGGCGAGCTCACCCACTTCATCGGCATACAGAAAGATGTGACCGAACGCACATTGACAGAGCAACACCTGCGTCAGTCGCATCTGGATCTGCTGAATCAGCCACACGACAGGCAGACCCATACCGACCCGCTGGTCGGGCTGAGCAACCGCCAGCACTTTGATGAGCAGCTGGATCACATGCTGAAAACCGCACAACGCACGCACAGCCTGCTGTCGGTACTGGTGATTGACCTGGATCAGTTTGGACGTTTCAATGCGCGCTATGGGCGTCCGGCGGGAGATACCTGCTTGCGCATGGTCGGTGAGTGCATCGCCAAGTCGTTTTCACGCACCTCGGACTGTGTCGCGCGCTATGAAAATGATGAGTTTGCCGTCGTATCAATGGGCGACAGCCCCGGAGGTTTGCAGCAGCATGCAAGCAAATTGCGTGACCAGGTACGCGCCCTGAATATCCCGCATCACGATTCACCGGACGGCGTAGTCACGATTTGCATAGGCTGCACCAGCCTGATACCGCAACGCGACACCCGCGCGGCCAGCTTGCTTAAACTGGCCGACAGCGCACTGCAACAAGCCAAACAGCGCGGATACGACTACGAGCACATCGTTTAATTATTCGTCCGTGCAGATTATTACGGGAAGCCTGTCCTGCGGACAGCAGCCTGTTAATTAAGCGCCGGTTCTGCGCCTTTGGGAAACAGCACCCACATCTGACCACTTTGCTTCATGCGGCCGGCCTGGGCACCCGCCTGATCGCCAAAACCCCAGAAGAAATCCGCACGCACCGCGCCCCTGATCGCACCGCCCGTGTCCTGCGCCAGCATCAACCGGTTCAGCGGTTCTGCCGTATTCGGGTAAGTGGTAGACAGAAATACCGGCGCGCCCAGCGGAATGGTGCGCGGATCAATCGCGATGCTGTATTGAGTAGTGAGCGGCACACCGAGTGCGCCCAGCGGAGCAGACAAACCTTCGGGCAATTCACGGAAAAACACATAACTGGGATTATGCTCAAGCAGCGCGGTTAACTTGGCAGGATTCTGCTCCGCCCAATGCTTGATACCCTGCATGGAGGCTTGCTCGATTTTGAGCTCGCCCATTTCGATCAGCTTCTTGCCGATGGAAATATAGGGGTGACCATTCTGATCGGCATAACCGACTTTGACCAGCGCGCCATCCGCCAACTCGATGCGACCGGAACCCTGGATTTGCAGAAAAAACAATTCGACCGCATTTTCCACCCAGAATAATTCACGCCCACGCAGCGCGCCTTTACCTTCATCAATTTCGCCACGACTGAAATAGGGCAGGATGCGCTTCCCTTCCAGCCGTCCGCGCAAACGCATATCTTTCAGCTGAGGATAAACTTCGCTCAAATCTATCGTCAGCATGTCATCCGGCGCGGCGTACAGCGGATATTGGAAGCGCGCTGTCCTGACGCGGCTACCCGACAGACGAGGCTCGTAGTAACCGGTAATCAGCCCCTGCGAAGATCCATCGGGATTGAACACCTGATAAGGGGTAAACGTTTCCTCGAAGAACAGCCGCAACGCCTCATTGTCCGGCTGAACCAGTTCATGGGCGCGCGCGCAAATCGTCTGCCAGCCCGGCTTATTCTTCAATGCGCGGCAGCTTTGCAGAAAAGCCACCCAACTCGGCTGAAAATTCATCTTCTGCCAGTCCGGCAACATTTCCCACTTACTGACCGCGAACGGTGCCGTGGGAGTGACCACGGGCGTCGGCACAGCCACGGGCGGCACAACGCATGCTGCCGGAGCAGGACAGGTCTGAGGCGCGGGGCATACCTGAGGGGCGTGTGGTGTGGTGCAGGCAGCCAGAAAAAGCAGCGGCGCCAGTGCGGTTCCGATTCGCATTCCTGACAAAACCTTAATGGAGGACACGCGGTACGCTCAACACGAATTCCGGAATCTCGACTTCAAAATCCGTCCCCTCCGCGCCCTGCATCTGATAACTGCCGCGCATTGTGCCCACCTGCGTGGCCAGCACCGTACCGCTGGTATATTCAAAGCTCTGCTTAGGCTGCAACAACGGTTGCTCACCCACCACGCCCTGACCACGCACTTCCTGCACATGGTTAAACGCATCGGTGATAACCCAGTGACGACTGATGAGTTTGGCAGCCTGCGTGCCGAGATTGGTGATGCTGATGGTGTAGGCGAATACAAAACGATCAGCCGCTTCGTCAGACTGATCGACCAGGTATTTCACCTGCGTTTGTATGATAAAACCATGCTGTTCATTTTTTTCCATGCGTCGCATTTGAACCGATTTTACGCGGTGTCGCAAGAGATAAAGCATGCTTTTATGCTAATCTGCGCAGCTGAAAGGCAAATGAATATGAATAGCTATCTGAAACGCATCCTTAACGCCCGCGTCTATGACGTGGCGATTGAAACCCCGCTGGAAGTCGCGCCGAATTTATCGGCACGCACCGGCAATACCATCCTGCTCAAACGCGAGGACATGCAGCCGGTATTCTCGTTCAAGCTGCGCGGCGCGTACAACAAGATGGCGCAGCTCACGCCGGAGCAGTTGAAGCGCGGCGTCATCGCCGCCTCGGCGGGAAATCACGCGCAAGGCGTGGCACTGTCCGCGCTCAAGCTCGGCTGCAAGGCTGTTATCGTGATGCCCACCACCACGCCGCAGATCAAAATTCAGGCCGTGTCCGGACGGGGTGCGAAGGTGGTGCTGTTTGGCGATTCCTACTCCGATGCTTACCAGCATGCGCTTGAACTGGAAAAGCAGAACGGCATGACTTTCGTCCATCCCTACGACGATCCTGATGTCATTGCCGGACAGGGGACTATAGGCATGGAGATCTTGCGGCAGCGCAGCCAGCCTATCCATGCCATATTCTGCGCGATAGGCGGGGGTGGCCTGATTTCCGGTGTCGCCGCGTATGTCAAGGCATTGCGCCCCGAGATCAAAATTATCGGCGTACAACCGGTGGATTCGGACGCCATGTACCGTTCCATCAAAACCAAAAAACGCATCACGCTCGACCATGTCGGACTGTTCGCCGACGGCGTGGCCGTCAAGCAAGTCGGTGTCGAAACACTGCGCCTGTGCCGCAAACTGGTAGATGAAATTATTTTGGTAGACACCGATGCCGTTTGCGCCGCGCTCAAGGATGTCTTTGAAGATACCCGTTCCGTCCTCGAACCGGCGGGCGCGCTGTCTATTGCCGGAGCCAAGCTGTATGCGGAACGCGAACAACTCGGCGGCGAGACGCTGGTTGCTGTCACCAGCGGCGCGAACATGAATTTCGACCGCCTGCGTTTTGTCGCGGAACGCGCCGACATCGGCGAAAAGCGCGAATCCATACTGGCGGTAACCATACCCGAAACGCCCGGCAGTTTCCGCAAGTTCTGCGCCTTACTGGGAAAGCGCAGCATCACCGAATTCAACTACCGTTTTGCCAACCCAAACACGGCACAAGTCTTTCTCGGCATCCAGGTACGCGATCAGGCGGAATCGGTCGAACTGGTAGAGAAATTGCAGAGCCATAATCTGCCCGCGCTGGACTTGAGCGACAACGAAATGGCCAAGCTGCACCTGCGCCATCTGGTGGGCGGGCATGCCCCCGAAGCGACGGATGAAATCCTGTTCCGCTTCGAGTTCCCGGAACGCCCCGGCGCGCTGATGCAATTCCTCAACAAAATGAACCACAGCTGGAACATCAGCCTGTTCCACTACCGCAACCACGGCGCGGATTACGGTCGCGTGCTGGTCGGCATGCAGGTGCCGGACCACGACAAACAGGTGTTCACCGAATTCCTCGACACGCTGGGCTATCCCTACTACGACGAGACCGACAACCCGGCGTACAAATTATTCCTGGGCTAACATTCGCAACTTCCCTAGGAGGTACAAATGATCTCGAAAAATACCCCGGTCATAGGTGATCCATCCTTTGAGAAATTGAAACAATCCAACGAACATGATGCCGAATACTGGAGCGCTCGCGACTTGCAACCGTTGCTGGGCTATTCGCAATGGCGGCGTTTTGAGGATGCCATCAAGCGCGCGATAACCTCTTGTGAACAATCAGAAAATAATTCAGCGCATCACTTTGCCGATGCCGGCAAACTGATCGTAGGCGGCAAGGAAGTACGCGCTGCCATTGAGCGCATCGGCGGCACGCTCCCTGAGAAAATTGCTCCAGCCGAACACATCAAGGAAGTCGAGAAACGCATCAAGAATGCCGTGCCGAAAATGGAACTGGACAAAAAAGATGCGGTCGGCTTGCTGGGCGGCAATCAAAACAAAACCAACCACGAATAACCCATGCCCACACTCAACTGGATCGGCAAACAAGCCGTCGTCAAACATCACAAGGAAGTGCCGTTCCGCCTGCTGGAACCTGTGGCGGAACTATCCTGCCCCTCTCCCCCAACCCCTCTCCCCGGCGGGGAGAGGGTGGCCGACAGGCCGGGAGAGGGAAATGTGACTGAGAATCTCATCGTGCAGGGCGACAACCTCGATGCGCTGAAAGCCCTGCTGCCGCGCTATGCCGGGCAGGTGAAGTGCATCTACATCGATCCGCCCTACAACACCGGCAACGAAGGCTGGGTTTACAACGACAACGTCAACAGCGCGGAAATCAAACGCTGGCTGGGCGAAGTGGTCGGCAAGGAAGGCGAAACGCTGGACAGACACGACCGCTGGCTGTGCATGATGTATCCGCGTTTGCTGCTGTTGAAACAGTTTTTGCGCGAGGATGGGTCAATCTGGATTTCCATAGATGACGCAGCAATTACTTTGCTTCGATGTCTAATGGATGAGATATTCGGAACGGATAAATTTGTTGCGTGCAATGTTTGGCAAAAACGCTACTCGCGTGAAAATCGAGAAGCAATTGGCGATGTTCACGAGTATGTGCTGGTATATGCAATGAGTCCTGCCAACTTTAAGAAAACACGCCATAAAATTCCAATTGATGAGAAACAGGCCAAAATTTATCGGAATCCCAACAGCGATCCTAAGGGGCGTTGGAGATCGGTTCCAATGACTGCACAAGCAGGTCATGCCACATCTGAGCAGTTTTATGAAATTACAACTCCTTCTGGCAAAAAGTTTCGCCCCTCTCAAGGGAGGTGCTGGGGGTTGGCTCAAAAGACTTTTGAACAACTAAGATCAGAAGGTCGAATCTATTTTGGGAAAAATGGAAGTTCACAGCCGAACGTTATTCGATACCTGTCCGAAGTTGAAGGTGTCGTTCCGTGGACATGGTGGCCGCATGACGAGGTTGGCAATACGGATGAATCCACTAAAGAATTGATGGGTATCTTTGGAGGCGAAACCCGATTTAACACCACTCCGAAGCCTAGTCGCCTAATTCAGCGCATCCTGCAAATCGCCACCGACAAGGATTCCCTGATCCTCGATTCCTTCGCAGGCAGCGGCACGACCGGTCATGCGGTGTTGAAACAGAACGCCGAGGATGGCGGAAATCGTCGCTTTATTCTGGTGGAGATGGATGAAAACATCGCGCAAAACGTCACGGCGGAACGGGTGCGGCGGGTCAGTGAGGGTTATAGCAAAGGCGCCCTCTCCCCCAACCAGCCCCCTCGCGAGCTCTCCCCCGCAAGCGTGGGAGGGGAGAAATTGGTTGAAGGACTAGGTGGCGGATTCCAGTTTTGCACCTTGTCCAAACAACCGCTGTTCACCGCCGAAGGTCAGATTCGTGACGATGTCACTTTCGCGCAACTGGCGGAATTTGTCTGGTTTATCGAAACCGGAACGGGGTTAAACCTAAGCCATTCATTCGACCGTCATTCCCGCGCAGGCGGGAATCCAGACAATCAAACCACCGCCCCGCAAGGCGGGGCACAAAATCCAACAGCCCCTTTAATAAACTCACTGGATTCCCGCCTGCGCGGGAATGACGGCTTCGGTTTGTCGCCGCTGTTAGGCATCCACCAGGGCCGCGCCATTTACCTGCTGTATAACGGCATCCTCAAGGATAAATCGGTGGCGGGCGGCAATGTGCTGAGCGGCGCGGTGTTGGATATATTGCCCGCTTACGAGGGCGCGAAGGTCATCTACGCGGCGGCCTGCCGTCTGGGTACGGCGCGACTGCACCGCGAAAACATCGTGTTCAAGCAGACACCTTATGCGTTGGCGGTGTAGAGTACGAGATAATTTTTATGGGGAGACAGCAATGGGGAAACTGGAAATTATTAGTATGGCTTTGCAGTTAAAAGCAGCCGAGCGTTATGAAATAGCCGAGCAAATTATGCAAAGTCTGGATAAGCCCGATGCTGAAATTGATCGTGTTTGGGCAGAGGAGGCAGTGCGCAGAGTGCAGGCGTGTACCGAGGGGCGCATGGCACTCGTCCCGTTCGATGAGATTTTTGGTAACGAATAATGGGTATTCATTTTGCGAACGCGGCCAAGGACGAATTGAATGAGGCTTGTGAGTGGTTTCAAACACAGCAACCGGGACTTGGATCACGTTTCAGGAATGAAGTGCGCAAAGCCACGCTTCAAATTGCCCGGACACCTTTGTTGTTCCCAATTGAATTGGGCGAAGTGCGGCGTTATGTGATGGCTTCATTTTCGTATACTTTGCGCTATTCCCTGCAAGGTAATGAGGTGTGGATAATGACTGTTTCTCATCAACATCGCCGCCCTGATTACTGGGTAGATCGCATCCCAAACCCATGACCACTTTCCTGCCCAAGATTTACCAGCAATCGGTACTCGATAGCGTCGAGACTTATTTCCGCGCCTGTTTGCAACTGGGCGATGCGGACATCGCGTTTTACCAGACCACGCGGGAACTGTGGGGCGACGGCAGCAAGTACCGCCCGATCACAGGTTTTTCATCCGACATGCCGTATTTTTGTCTGCGTGTGCCGACTGGCGGCGGCAAGACCTGGCTGGCGGCGAAGAGTGTGGCATTGATTAACACGCATTTGTTGCGCTGCGAACACAGCGTGATTCTGTGGCTGGTGCCGTCCAAGGCGATACGCGAGCAGACGCTGAACGCCTTGCGCAACCCGCAACACCCCTATCATTCCGCGTTGCGCGAAGCCGGGCCGCTGACGGTGCTGGAACTGGACGAGGCGAAAAGCGTGACGCGCGCTACGCTGGATACTTCCACCACGGTGATCGTGGCGACGGTGCAGGCGTTCCGCCGCGAGGATACTGACTGGCTGAAGGTGTATCAATCGAGCGGCGCGCTGATGCATCACTTCGAGCATCTGACCTCGGAACAACGTGCTGAACTATTACGCGACGGCGAGACGATGCCGTATTCGCTGGCGAATGTGCTGCGCCTGCGCCGCCCGTTCGTGATCGTGGATGAGGCACATAACAACCGCACGCCGCTGTCATTCAAGACCTTTGCCGATTTTCGTCCGAGCGGCATTCTGGAGCTGACTGCCACGCCGGACACCGAGCAAACGCCGAGCAACGTGCTGCACAGCGTGTCTGCCGCCGAATTGAAAGCGGAACAGATGATCAAGCTGCCTATCATGCTGGAGACTGAACCGAACTGGCAGCAGTGTCTGGCAGATGCGCTGGCGCGGCGCGGCGAGCTGCAAACACTGGCTGATTTGGAAGCGCGGCAGGGCGCGGCGTATTTGCGTCCGCTGGTGCTGATACAGGCGGAGAAACGCCGCAAAGGAGTCGAGACGCTGGACGTGGATCGCGTCAAGCATGAGCTGATCGAGAACCATCGCGTGCCACCGGAAGAAATCATCATCGCCACGGGCGAAGAACGCGGGCTGGAAAAAGTGGAGGCCGACTATCTGCACGGCATCGCCGATACTGCCTGTCCGGTGAAATACGTTATCACGCAACAGGCGCTGGCCGAAGGCTGGGACTGCCCCTCCGCCTATATTCTGGTGAGCATGGCCGAACTGCATTCGGCGACCTCAGTGGAGCAATTGCTGGGACGCGTGCTGCGTCAACCCGATGCGCGCCGACGCAACAGCCAGCCGCTGAACCAATCCTATGCGTTTGTGGTGTCGCGTAATTTTGCCGATACCGCCTCGGCACTGCGTGACCGACTGGTGCAGGGCGCAGGCTTTGACCGCCATGCGGCTGCGGAATTCGTGCAGGCCGTTGACCCGCTGCAAAGGCCGCTGGATATTGAGGGCAATGCGGGGCGCATCGTGATTCATCCTGTGGTGGTGACCCTGCCGGAAAAGCCTGACCTGAAAAGTATACCCAAGGCGCTGCGCGACAAATTAAGCTGGGACGACAAGGCCAAAGAACTGACCATCTCGCAGCCTTTGTGCGAGGCCGAGCAGCAGAATATCGAACAAGCCGTGCAAAGCATGGCCGCGAAAGCCGCCATCGGGCAGGCGGCGGTTGCCAGCCGCACCACGGCGGTGGAGTTTTTTTACACGCCTGCCGAACTGGGCACACGCTTTGTCGTGCCGCAAATGGCGCTGTCCATGCAGGGCGAATTCACCTTGTTCGACGACCCGGAAGTGCTTGAATATCCTTGGGATTTATCACGCTACGATGCCGCGCCAACGACGGAAAATCTGGCCGAACTGAATGCGGCGCTCAAGGTATCCGAAGGCGGCGAGATAGACGTGGACGATACCGGCAGAATGACCGCGCGCTTTATCGCCGATATGCAACGGGATTTGGGACTGGCGTATCGACCGGAAAACTGGGACGAGGTGAAACTGGCCTCCTGGCTGTGCCGCAACCTTCCCGAACCCTCCATCACCCATGCCAGCAAACAGGCCTTTGTTGCGCACTGGATCAGCGAGCTTCTTGCCCGTCCCGGTTACGATCTGGGACGCACCAACCGGCAGAAATTTCTGATCCGCAACCTGCTGGAACAGCGCATCAAGGCGCTGCGCATCGCGGCGGTCAAACAGGCGTATCAACAAACCCTGTTCGGCGCAGACAATGAAACGCGCGTGGCGGTCAATGACAGTTACTGTTTCGAGTATCACCCGCAAGGCTATGCGCCCAGCCGCGATTATGACGGGCGCTTCGGACAGTTTACTTTTAAGAAGCACTATTACGGACGCATCGGCGATTTCGACAGCGGTGAGGAATTCGCCTGTGCCTGCTGGCTGGAAACTCAGGCACAAAAGGGGCGCATCAATTTCTGGGTGCGCAATCTGGTGCGTAAGGAAGGCTGCTCATTCTTCCTGCAAAAAGCCGATGGGCGCTTTTATCCTGATTTCTTATGCCAGTTACCGGATGGCACGGTACTCGTTGTCGAATATAAAGGCGCAAACGGTTGGGCGAACGCCGCTGATGATCGCCTGATCGGCAATTTGTGGGCGGAGTTATCCGGTGGTCGCTGCCGCTTCGTGATGGTGAAAGACAAAGAGTGGCAAGGAATAGAGGCAATTCTATGAGCGAAGATATTTCAACCAGCCTGACACTCGCTGTACCTGAGGGTTACGCCGACTGGTTGAAGCAATTAAAAACCGACATTGCCCGTGCCCAGCAGCGTGCCGCACTATCGGTTAATGCCGAGTTGGTGCAGCTTTATGGGCGCATCGGGCGGGATATTTTGCAACGGCAGGATGCGCAGATTAAAGCGGATGACGACCATCCCACTATCGGCTTGTTGCTGTGCAAGAAACAGAACCGCCTGGTCGCAGAATATGCATTGTCCGGTATAGACAAACCTATCGGAGTGGCCGAATACCAATTACTACGCGACTTACCGGAACAATTAGGAAAAATCCTGCCCAGTATTGCGGAAATTGAGGCCGAGCTGGCTGGCGAGCTAGGCTCGCCGAATAAAATCACATGAATATCACAGCTCAAAAAAAACAGATCAGAAAAGATATCCTCTCCGCGCGCGAGCAGTTGACGCCCGCGATGCGTGCCGTGCATAACGCGGCGATCACCGAACGTTTGTTAAAAATGCCGGAATACCGTCAAGCCAATACGGTGCTGGGCTATATGAACTTTGGCAGCGAGTATGACAGTGCATTGTGGATATCACAGGCGTTGGCAGACGGCAAACAACTGGCTTTGCCCAGGGTGAATCGTCATGGCAATACACTCGATTTGTATTGGGTAGATGACCTGGAAATCCAGCTGGCATCAGGTTTATGGGGGATACGCGAACCGATAGTCGAACGCTGCAAACGGCTGAATGACATAAATGAGGTAGAATTCGCCCTGTTGCCCGGCGTCGCGTTTAGCCGGGATGGCGCGCGACTCGGGTACGGCGGCGGTTATTACGATAAACTGTTGGCACAAATGACGCATCGCCCGACGCTGGTTTGCGCCGCGTTCGGGCTGCAAATCGTGGCGCAGATTCCACAGGAAGAGACAGATATCAGAACCGCGTGGATTGTCACCGAGTCAGAAACGATAAACTGCTCAGCAACAGGAAATACATAAAGCTCCGCCATTCCGGCTTGCGCCGGAATAATGGACTAAAAAGTTTCCGGCAAGAATAACTTTAGTGAGAAAGTGAAAAGATGGCGAACTTACCTGATTATGATCCGCAGGAAACCCAGGAGTGGCTGGATGCTCTTGAGTCGGTACTGAAAAATGAAGGCGCGGAACGCGCCCATTTTCTGCTCGGTCAGTTGATAGACAAGGCGCGCAGTTCCGGCGCAGGTGTGCCGTTCAGCGCAACCACGCCGTATTGCAACAGCATCGCGCTGGGCGACGAAGAACGCTCGACCGGCGATCGTGAAATGGAACATCGCATACGCGCGCTGATGCGCTGGAATGCAATGGCACTGGTGCTGAATGCCAATCGCGACTCCTCCGAACTGGGCGGACATATCGCCAGCTTCGCATCGGCGGCGACGCTGTATGACGTGGCGTTCAATCATTTCTTCCACGGCAAGACTGACACGCACGGCGGCGATCTGGTTTATTTTCAGGGCCACTCGTCCCCCGGTGTATATGCACGTGCCTATCTCGAAGGTCGCATCAGCGAAGAGCAAATGTACAAATTCCGCCAGGAGACGAGCGGGGATGGCCTGTCCTCCTACCCGCATCCCTGGCTGATGCCGGATTTCTGGCAGTTCCCTACCGTGTCGATGGGACTCGGTCCGTTGATGGCGATTTATCAGGCGCGTTTCATGCGCTATCTGCAACATCGCGGCCTGGTAGAAACCGATGGGCGCAAGGTATGGGCTTATCTGGGCGACGGCGAAACGGATGAGCCGGAATCATTGGGCGCGATTTCCATGGCCGGACGCGAGAAGCTCGACAACTTGATTTTTGTGGTGAACTGCAATTTGCAGCGTCTGGACGGGCCGGTACGCGGCAACGGCAAGATTATCCAGGAACTGGAAGGGGTATTCCGCGGCGCGGGTTGGAACGTCATCAAGATCGTCTGGGGCGGCAAGTGGGATCGCCTGTTCGCCAAGGACAAGAACGGCCTGCTGCAGAAACGCATGCAGGAAGTGGTGGACGGCGAATACCAGACCTACAAATCGAAAGATGGCGCCTATGTACGCGAACACTTTTTCGGAAAATATCCAGAGCTGCTGGAAATGGTCGCCGATATGTCGGATGACGAAATCTGGCGTCTGAATCGCGGCGGCCATGATCCGCACAAAGTATTTGCAGCCTACGCGGCAGCCACCAATCACACCGGCCAGCCTACTGTGATTCTGGCCAAGACCGTCAAGGGTTACGGCATGGGCGAAGCGGGCGAAGCACAGAACATCACCCATCAGCAAAAGAAAATGGCAGGACAGGTACTGCTTAAATTCCGCGACCGTTTCAATATCCCGTTGAACGATGCGGAAGTGGCCAGCCTGAATTTTTATCGTCCGCCTGAGGACAGCCTGGAAATGAAATACCTCAAGGCGCGTACCGCGCAGATGGGTTCCGTACCTGCACGCAATCCGGCTACTGAGGCGCTGCAAATCCCCGCTCTGGATGCATTCGACTCCTTGCTGAAAAGTACAGAAGGCCGCGAAATCTCAACGACTATGGCGTTCGTGAGGATGCTGGGCATACTGGTCAAGGACAAGAACATCGGTCGTCAGATCGTGCCGATTGTGCCGGATGAATCGCGCACCTTCGGTATGGAAGGCATGTTCCGTCAACTCGGCATTTTCTCGCAGGTGGGTCAGTTATATACCCCGCAGGATGCGGATCAGCTGATGTTCTACAAGGAAGTCAAAACCGGGCAGATTTTGCAGGAAGGCATCAACGAAGCAGGTGCGATGTCCTCGTGGATTGCGGCATCCACGGCTTATGCCAACCACGGCAAGGCTATGCTGCCCTTCTATATCTACTACTCGATGTTCGGCTTCCAGCGTATCGGCGATCTGGCCTGGGCAGCAGGCGACATGCGCGCGCGCGGCTTCATGCTGGGCGGCACGGCAGGTCGCACCACGCTGAACGGTGAAGGTTTGCAACATCAGGATGGTCACAGTCACCTGATGTCGGCGATGATCCCGAATTGCATATCCTACGATCCGACTTTTGCTTACGAACTGGCCGTGATCATTCATGACGGCATGCGCCGCATGTATGTCAATCAGGAAGACGTGTTCTATTACCTCACCGTGATGAACGAGAACTACGCGCACCCTGCCATGCCGGAAGGTGCGGAAGCCAACATCATCAAGGGCATGTACCTCTTCAGTGAAGGTGCAGGAGATGAGAATAAGCCCAAGGTTCAGTTGATGGGCAGCGGCACGATATTACGCGAAACCATTGAAGCTGCCCAGTTGCTGGAAAATGATTTCGGCGTAATGGCAGATATCTGGAGCGTGACCAGCTTTACCGAATTGCGCCGCGACGGAATCGATTGCGAGCGCTGGAACATGCTGCATCCCGAAGAACAGCCGCGCTTCAGCCACGTTGAACAATGCATGGCCGACCGCGATGGCCCGGTGATTGCCGCAACGGATTACATGCGTTCGTTCGCCGATCAGATTCGCGGTTTCCTGCCCAAGAATTTCAAGGTGCTGGGCACGGATGGTTTCGGTCGTTCGGATACGCGCAAAAACCTGCGCCAGTTCTTCGAAGTGGATCGTTGCTACATCGCCGTGGCCGCATTAAAGGCGTTGGCTGAAGAAGGCACAATCGATGCTTCCGAGGTCAGCCGTGCAATTGCACTTTACAATATCAATCCAGACAAACCCAATCCCGTATCGGTTTAATACCGCAAGGGTCTGATATGAAGGTTACAGTTTGGAGTTATAGGAGAGACACGTGGCAGATACTTCGACAAAGCTCAGTACAGGAATAAAACAGGTATTAGTGCCGGACATCGGCGACTACAAAGGGGTCAGCGTCATCGAGGTGATGGTCAAAGTTGGCGACACGATCAACGAAGAAGACACCCTGTTGACGCTGGAAACCGACAAGGCCGCAATGGATGTGCCCTCGCCCTATTCCGGCGTAGTCAAGGAATTGCATGTTGAAATCGGCGACAAGGTTTCACAAAATTCGCTGATTCTGCTACTGGAGTGCGCAGAACAAATCCCCCCCAGCCCCCCTTTCACAAGGGGGGGGGCAGATAGTGTTCCCGCAGCGTCGCCTGCCCCTGCCGTAACCCAAGTCGCTACTGCGCAAACACCCGTCGTCGCCCCCTTTGACAAAGGGGGGCTGGGGGGGATTTCAGCGCACGCCAGTCCGGCGATACGCCGTTTCGCGCGCGAGTTGGGCGTGGGCATTGCCCAGGTCAAAGGCAGCGGCGAAAAAGGCCGCGTGACAAAAGAAGATGTACAGAACTTCGTCAAGACCGCGCTGGCGCAGCCGCGTGCGGCGGCGGGCGGTAACGGTCTTCAGGTGCTGGATATGCCGGTGTTTGATTTCGCCAAATATGGCGCGATTGAAAGCAAGCCGCTGTCGCGCATCCAGAAGATTTCCGGCGCCAACCTGCACCGCAACTGGGTAACCATTCCACACGTCACGCAATTCGATGAAGCTGACATCACCGAGATGGAAGCCTTCCGCAAGCAACTGGGCGCAGAATACGCCAATCAAAACATCAAGATTACCCCGCTGGCCTTCATGCTCAAGGCGGTGGTCGCAGCCTTGCAGAAGTTTCCGAAATTCAATGCCTCGCTGGATGGCGAGAATCTGGTGCTCAAGCACTACTTCCACATCGGCGTGGCAGTTGATACGCCGGATGGCCTGATGGTTCCGGTGCTGAGGGACGTGGACAAGAAGGGCATCGTGCAACTGGCCAGCGAACTCGCCGAAATCAGTGCAAAAGCGCGCGACAAGAAAATCACGGCAAATGATATGCAGGGCGGCTGTTTCACCATTTCCAGCCTCGGCGGGATAGGTGGTACGGCATTTACACCCATAATCAACGCGCCTGAAGTCGCCATTCTGGGCGTGTCGCGTTCCTGCATGAAGCCGGTGTATCAGGATGGCGGTTTTGTGCCGCGTCTGATGCTGCCCTTATCGGTGTCCTACGACCATCGCGTCATCGACGGCGCGGCCGCAGCGCGTTTTACGGCCTATCTGGCGAAGGTGTTGTCCGATATACGCCGGTTGGCCCTGTAACGTGCATGAACAAGTGAACAACCTTGATAATGAAACTACCATGCACGTTCCCTCACCCAAACCCTCTCCCAAAGGGAGAGGGAACAAACGAACGCTTGCGCGAGTTGCACGTTAATTGAAACCGATCGGCATCCTCGGCGGCACATTTGACCCGGTACACTACGGTCACCTGCGTCTGGCCGAGGAGATGAGGGAGCTGGCCGGATTACAGCAGATCCGCTTCATCCCGACCGGCAATCCGCCACATCGCGACGCGCCGCAGGTATCGGCACTGCATCGCAGCGCGATGGTGAAACTGGCGATAGTCGATCACCCCGATTTCGTGCTGGATGAACGCGAAGTCAGGCGCACTGCCAAGTGCTATACCGTGGACACCTTGCGCGAATTACGCACTGAGCTGGGTGAAGCCCAACCGCTGTGTCTGCTGATGGGCGGCGATGCCTTCCTGCAATTGCATACCTGGCATCAATGGGAGAAATTGCTGGACCTCGCGCATATCGTGGTGGGTTATCGTCCGGGCTTCACGCTGGAGGAACGCATCCACAGCGCGATGCCTGAATTACGCAAGCACTATCAGCAACGTCTGTGCAATGTGGATTTTTTATCGCAACACCCAGCCGGAGGGATTGCCGAACTGGCGATACCCAAGCTGGAAATATCTGCTACGCTGATCCGCAACCGGGTGGCAGAAAACCGCACCATACGCTACCTACTGCCCAGCGCAGTCGCTAATTACATTTATCAACATCACTTATACGCCCCATGCTAACTACTGAAGAAAAAACCAAAGCTGTTGTCGCCGCCCTGGAAGACATCAAAGCCACCGACATTACGGTAATCGACACCAGCAAACTCAGTTCGCTGTTTGATCGCATGATTATCGCCTCCGCCACTTCCACCCGCCAGACCAAGGCGCTGGCTGACAACGTGGTCGTCAAGCTCAAGGAGCAAGGCGAAGTCGTGTTTGGCCGCGAAGGCGAAGAAAGCGGCGAATGGATACTGGTTGATTTGGGTGAAGTGCTGGTACACATCATGCAACCAGCCACGCGCAGCTATTACAATCTCGAAGAACTGTGGAGCAAGGCACAGGCAGCGCGCCCCAAGCTGGCTCCAGCACCCGAGTAACATGAAGCTGTTCATCGTATCAGTCGGACACAAAATGCCCGACTGGATCACGACAGGCTTCAACGAATACACCAAGCGCATGCCGCGCGAGGCAAGAATCGAACTGCTGGAAATCAGGCCGGAACCGCGCACCACGGGTAAAACCACGCTGCAAATCATGGAAGCCGAAGCGCAACGCATTCTGCATGCGCTGCCGCAAACCTGCCGCCGCATTGCGCTGGATGAACACGGCGCACAGCCCACCACCAAACAGCTCGCCGCACAGATGAAAGACTGGATGGGGGAGGGGCGCGATGTTGCATTCATCATCGGCGGCGCAGATGGCCTGCACGATACGGTAAAACAATCGGCGCAACAATTGATGGCTTTATCCGCTTTCACGCTGCCGCACGCTTTCGTGCGTGTGTTGCTCGCCGAACAGCTGTATCGCGCTTACAGCCTGATGCACAATCACCCTTACCATAGAGAGTAGGGAGTGGTAAGTGGGGAGTGGTTGTCCCTACTCACCACTGAGGCGCGCAGCGCAGATCCACTTACCACTTACGAGATTTTAAAATGAGCATCATGCAGCCACGCATCTACCTCGCTTCGCAGAGTCCGCGCCGCCGCGAATTGCTCAAACAGATCGGCATCCGTTTCGAGACCTTGTTATTGCGCGCTAACCCGCAGCGTTGCGTTGATGTGGATGAAACGCCGCACCCCGACGAATCACCTGCGGTCTATGTGCAACGCATCTGCCAGGAAAAAGCGCATGCCGGTTTTGCTGCCTTACACTTTCGCAATTTGCCGCTGTTCCCGGTATTAGCCGCTGATACCACGGTCACACTGGATGGCCGGATTTTTGGCAAACCGGATAGCGCAGAACAGGCCGCTGTGATGCTGCGCACACTTTCAGGCCGTGAACATCAGGTTCTGACAGCCGTCGCCCTCGCCACAGGTGAGCATGTGGAAGTGCGGCTGTCCACCTCCACGGTACGCTTCGCCCAGCTCGGAGAAGAACGCATCAAGCGCTATCTGCAAACGCGTGAATATGCCGACAAAGCCGGCGGCTACGCCATTCAGGGCCAGGCTGGTGCATTCATTGAGCACCTCGTTGGCAGTTATTCCGGCGTAATGGGCTTGCCGTTATTTGAAACCACTCAACTCCTGCAACAGGTTAATTACACTACGCCTTAGCATGCCACCTCGACACAACGTTTGGATTATTTACACTATAAAGCCATGAGCGAAGAAATACTGATCAATGTCACCCCGCAGGAAACGCGCGTCGCAGTGATGGAATTGGGCGTAGTGCAGGAATTGCACATCGAACGCAGCAGCAATCGCGGCATCGCCGGCAATGTCTATCTCGGCCGCGTCAAGCGCGTACTGCCCGGCATGCAATCCGCTTTTATCGACATCGGGCTGGAACGTTCGGCATTCCTGCATGTGGCGGACATTTGGGAAAACAGCAATAACGGCGATGACGCCAAACCCATAGAAAAGATTCTGTTTGAGGGTCAATCCTTGCTGGTGCAAGTCATCAAGGAGCCCATCGGCAGCAAGGGCGCGCGCCTCACCACCCAACTCAGCTTCGCCGGGCGTCTGCTGGTGTTCCTGCCACAGGAAACGCGCATCGGCGTATCACAACGCATCGAGGGAACCGAACAGCGCGAAGCTTTGCGTAACAAACTACAGGACATTTTGCCCCCCGAACATCGGGGCGGCTACATTATCCGCACCGTGGCCGAAGCGAAGGATGACGCCCATTTTGCGATAGATATCGCTTATCTTGACAAGCTCTGGGGCAATCTGCAGCTTGCCGCGCAAACAGCCAGCGCACCGCAAGTGCTGTATCAGGAGCTGGATATCGGCTTGCGTGTTTTGCGCGATTTCGTCGGTCTGGACACTACACGTATATTGGTGGACTCACGCAGCAACCACAGCAAGATGCTGGAATTTGCACAGAATTACAACGCGGAGGCGGCGGATCTGCTCGAACATTACCCCGGTGTGCGCCCGTTATTTGACATGTACAACATCGAGGAAGAAATCGAGCGCGCCTTGTCAAAACGCGTGGATCTGAAATCCGGAGGTTATCTGATCATCGACCAGACTGAGGCCCTGACTACCGTGGACGTCAATACAGGCGGATTTGTCGGCTTGCGCAATTTTGACGACACCATCTTCAAGACCAATCTGGAAGCCACTCAGGTCATTGCAAGGCAACTGCGCTTGCGCAATCTCGGCGGCATCATCATCTGCGACTTCATCGACATGGACAATCTGGAGCATCGCGATGCCGTGCTGGAAGAATTCAAAAAGGCACTGGCGCGCGACCATACCCGTATCAGCGTCAATAGTTTTTCTTCTTTAGGTCTGGTGGAAATGACGCGCAAACGCACCCGCGAGAGCCTCGCGCATGTGCTGTGCGAACCCTGCCCGACTTGCAAGGGACGCGGCGAGGTAAAGACTGCACAGACCATGTGCTACGAGATTTTGCGGGAAATTGTCCGTGAGGCGCGCCAGTTCGATGCACGCGAATATCGCATCCTGGCCTCTCAGCAAGTCATCGATTTATTTCTGGAAGAGGAATCGCAAGCTTTGGCGGGACTTTCCGACTTCATCGGCAAACCGATTTCGATGCTGGTAGAGACGCAATACAACCAGGAACAATACGATGTCATCCTGATGTAAGGTTAAAGCGTTGAGCGGGTTGGTCTGCCAGACTATGCGTGCGATTTTTAATCGCGCGAAAATAAAAACCGTTCTACTCAGGGAGAAAATATGTATAAGAAACAACTGCTGCTTGCCATCACCGCCGCCGCGCTTTCTACTGCGGCCTTTGCCAGCGACCACGGCCATGCCGAACATGCATCAGCAGCAACCGCAGAAACGTGCACAGGATTTGGTCCGCAGACTCCGCGCGACATCGACAGCCGCAAGGGCGACAACAAGCGCACCTTTTCCATGGCACCCGACTACAAGAAAATGAATTTGTGTAACATCCATTTCCACGTGAACGCCGAGCACAAGGCCAAGGATTTCTCCATTCATGCGGAAGGCGAGCATGGCGCGGAAGGCGGCTACCAGTGCAACATGAGCAAACATCTGAGCGCAGCCGAATTGGCTCCGACCGCAGCGCCGATTTGCAAGAGCGAGCATGGCGAACTGAAGGCGGGTGACACCATTGAAGTACATTGGGTGCATTCCTCTTGCGACGTCAAGCCAGGTAAAGGCCTGGGTTCATGCCTGTCCGCTTCCTGCGCCAACCCGGATCTGCGCGTAGAGACTCAGGTTTTCACTCTGGTGAATGATGCAAATGCACTGGACTTCAACACCCTTAGTTACGACGGTCAGATGGTCAACGGCTTCCATCAGGCGAAGGCACTGCCGAGCAACACAGGCAAGCCAGTCGAGTTCATGGGTTCGACCACCGGCCCGAAATACACGGAACAGGCCTGCTCTCCGCTGCAGGTTACCTGGAGCGTCCGTCCGCAGTGTGCCAAGGTTAACATCAACACCGTCGGGAAGTGGTGCGAGAAAAACGTGTTTGAGGAAGACCATGCTCATGGCGTACGTAAGCTGGTGACTTCTCCCCAACTGCTGTCCGGAATCAAGTAAGCCGTAATTTGCGGTGTGGCAACACACCGCACTTCAGCCGCCCCGCGCCTTGCAGCAGAGGGCGGCTGTTTTTTGAATCAAGTAAATCACAGGCCACGATCACGCAGGGCGCAGTCTCCGGCTACGCATCATGCTGCGACTGATTATTATTGCTTGAGCAGGCTTTCCGGCATCACCTTGCTGCCGGTAATGGCGACCACTTTGTGGCGCGATTGCCCGCCCTGCCGTAGTTCAACCTGACGAAGCGGCACGTCAAATAGCTTTCCAAGAAACCCAAGCAATGCGTCGTTGGCGCGCCCCTCGACCGGCGGAGCCGCCAGACGGATTTTAAGCGCGTCGCCGTGTAATCCGACCAGTTCACTGCGTTTCGCGCCCGGCTGGACATGCAAGGTCAGGGTGATGACTTCACCGCTGCGGCGAAACCAGTCAGCCATCAAAAAAACCTGACTGCAATCCGCTCCAGCATACCGACCGGCACGATCATAATAAGCTGACAGATGACGAACAGCAGCAAGGGAGACAAGTCCACGCTACCCAGCATAGGCACGATGCGGCGCAGTGGCCGCATAAATCTTCCGGTAGCCGCTTCCAGCACCGAAGCCACCGAGGAATGCGGATTAACCCATGACAGGATGGCCTGAGCAAACACGGCTCCCATCAGCAAATACAGGCTGATCTTGAGCAGCTTGACTGCCGCCAGCATCAGCAAACCCGCCAGCGGTAAACCATGCCCTGAATAGCCCTGTATCCACATCACGCCTGCCAGATAGAGCGTTTCCGTCAGCAAGGCGAGCAGCAGCGTTGCGCTGTCCAGCCCCCATGCGGAAGGAATGAAGCGGCGTGCGCGCAACACGATGAAATCAGTGAACACCATGACGAATTCACCGACGGGATTGCGCAACGGTGCCCGCAACCATTGCAGATGAAAACGCAACAGCAATATCGCCGCAAAAGATTGCAGCACCACATCCAGCAGGAATAAAAACGCTTCGTTTAACATTATGATTTACCCAATTCATCGCCCATTTCACGCGAACGCGCCTCGGCAGCCAGTGCCGCTTGCACAAGATGTGCCGCAACCTGACTCTCTTCCAGACTCAGCAGGGCGCGTTCGGTCGTGCCATTTTTTGAGGTTACGCGAGCGCGCAGCACAGCGACATCATCAGTGCTTGCGGCCGCCAACTTGCTGCCGCCGAGAAAGGTGGCCACGCTCAGGCGCCGTGCTTCTTCATCATTGAAACCTAGCTTGAGCGCGGCTTGTTGTAACGCTTCAATCAGATAAAACACATAAGCCGGGCCGCTGCCGGAAATGGCTGTTACCGCATCCACCATCGCCTCGTCCTGCAACCACAGTGTCTCGCCCACGGCCGCCAGGATAGCTTGCGCCTGTTCACGCTGTGCACTGCTCACGGCGGACATGGCATACAGGCCGGTCATGCCGCATTGTATCAATGCCGGGGTGTTGGGCATCGCGCGTACCACGGCCTGACTGCCCGCCCAGCGCGCCAGATCCACGGCACGTATGCCTGCAGCGATGGAAATCAGCAGCTGTCCGTTGAGCAAAGGAGCCAACTGTTGGGCGACTTCACGCAATTGCTGCGGCTTGACTGCAAATACGATGACCTGGCTATCCGCCACGCCTTCTGCGAGACTTTCCACTGTCCGCACCGAAAAATCGCTTTGCAGACGCAGGCGATTTTCCGCATTGATTTCCACCACGCTGATCTGCTGCGCACTAAACCCCTGCCCCAGCAGACCGCCGATCAAGGCCGTCGCCATGTTGCCGCCACCGATAAAACAAATATTCATAGCCTATCCTTCCTTGTAAATCCGGTTGCCAAAAATGGCGGAGCCTACTCGCACGATAGTCGCGCCTTCGGCTATTGCTGCTACGAAATCATGCGACATGCCCATGGACAAGGTATCCAGCCGCAAACCCCGCAGATTGATTTGATCGCGCAGTTCACGCAATTGCGCGAATCCTGCACGCTGCTCTGCAACCTTATCCGTCGGCGCAGGAACGGCCATCAGACCGCGCAATTGCAAATTCGGCAACATCGCGACCGCTTCAGCCAGCGCCCCGATCTCATCGGGCTGAACGCCGCTTTTACTGGCCTCATCGCTGATATTAACCTGCAGGCACACTTGCAACGGCGGCAAATGCTGAGGCCGTTGTACTGCCAGTCGCTCGGCAATCTTCAATCTGTCCACGCTGTGCGCCCAGGCGAAGTTTCCCGCAATAGCCCGCGTCTTGTTGCTTTGTATCGGCCCGATGAAATGCCATTCGACAGGCAAATCATGCAAATCCGCCATTTTCCCCAGCGCCTCTTGCAGATAACTTTCGGCAAAACAACACTGGCCCGCCTGATAAGCCTCACGCAGCGCCATCGCAGGAAAATTTTTGCTCACGGCCAGCAGCTTAATTTCCCCTGCCGTTCGGCCTGCCGAAACAGCCGCTGCTACCATTGCAGCGCGCACGGCTTGCAAGTTGCAAGCTATTGTTGTCATAATCCCCTACCCGCTTTCACCCGTCCTGAACGTGCGGCTGTCAGCCGCCACACCAAACCTGGAACATTATAATGGATATCACAGAACTGCTTGCCTTCGGCGTCAAGAACAAGGCTTCCGACCTGCACCTCTCCTCCGGCCTGCCGCCGATGATACGTGTGCATGGCGACATGCGCCGCATCAATCTGCCCGCAATGGAACATAAAGAAGTCCACGCGATGATTTATGACATCATGAACGACGGACAGCGCAAGTTTTATGAGGAAAACAAGGAAGTGGATTTCTCCTTTGAAATCCCCAATCTGGCACGCTTCCGCGTTAACGCTTTCGTGCAGCAACGCGGCGCAGCAGCGGTCATGCGCACCATTCCTTCTAAAGTTCTCACCCTGGAAGACCTGAAAGCACCCAAAATATTTACTGATATCTCCAGCTTTCCGCGCGGCCTGGTGCTGGTGACCGGCCCTACCGGTTCCGGCAAATCCACCACGCTGGCGGCGATGGTCAACTACATCAACGAAAAAGAACTCGGCCACATTCTGACGGTGGAAGACCCGATCGAATTCGTGCATGAATCGAAGAAGTGCCTGATCAACCAGCGCGAAGTCGGCCGCGACACGCTGTCATTCAATGCAGCCTTGCGTTCCGCGCTGCGTGAAGACCCTGATGTGATTCTGGTCGGTGAAATGCGCGACCTGGAAACCATACGCCTGGCGATGACGGCGGCAGAAACCGGCCATTTGGTGTTCGGCACGCTGCACACCAGTTCAGCGGCCAAGACCATAGACCGTATCATCGACGTGTTCCCCGCTGACGAAAAGGAAATGGTGCGTGCAATGCTGTCCGAATCGCTGCGTGCGGTTATTTCCCAGGCACTGCTCAAGACCAAGGATGGAACCGGCCGTGTGGCCGCGCATGAAATCATGATGTGTACCCCGGCCATCCGCAATCTGATCCGCGAAGCCAAAGTGCCGCAAATGTATTCCGCCATTCAGACGGGACAAAACGTGGGCATGCAGACCCTGGATCAATGCCTGACCAATCTGGTCAAGAGCCATGCGATCACCCCGGCAGAAGCGCGCAGCAAGGCGATGAACAAGGACATGTTTCCGGGATAGAAATACAGCCGTTAGTCGCTAGTCGCTAGTCGCTAGTCGCTAGTCGCTAGCAGGCTGCTAGTTTGTAGTTGCGAAATCACCCTCATTTGGAGCAGTAGCATGGAAAGAGATCAAGCCACCGAACTGATACACAACTTGTTGCGCGGCATGGCCACAAAGAAGGCATCGGATTTGTTCATTACCGCCGGCTTTCCGCCCGCCTTCAAGGTAGACGGCAAGATGACCCCGGTTTCCAGCCAGCCGCTTTCTCACCAGCACACGCGTGAACTGGCACGCAGCATCATGAATGACCGCCAGACCGCCGAATTTGAAGCCACGCATGAATGTAATTTTGCAATCAGCCCGCATGGCATCGGACGCTTCCGCGTCAACGTATTCATGCAGCAACAACACGTCGGCATGGTCATGCGTACCATCACCACCAAAATCCCCGACCTTGATGCGATGGGTATGCCTGCCATACTCAAAGATATCGTGATGACCAAGCGCGGCCTGGTGATTCTGGTCGGCGCGACAGGTTCGGGAAAATCCACCACACTTGCCGCCATGCTCGGCCACCGCAATCAGAACAGTTATGGCCATATCATCACCATCGAGGATCCGGTTGAATACGTGCATGAGCACGGTCACTGCATCGTCACGCATCGCGAAGTCGGCGTGGATACCGAATCCTGGCAAGCCGCGCTGAAAAACACCTTGCGCCAGGCGCCTGACGTAATTCTGATCGGCGAAATCCGCGACCGTGAAACCATGGAATATGCCGTCGCTTTTGCCGAAACCGGCCACCTGTGCATGGCTACGCTGCATGCGAACAGCGCCAACCAGGCACTGGACCGCATCATCAACTTTTTCCCTGAAGAACGGCGCGAACAATTATTGATGGATTTATCGCTGAACGTCAAAGCCCTGGTTTCACAACGCCTGATTCCAAAAAAAGATGGTGCCGGACGAGCCGCCGCAATGGAAATTCTGCTCAACTCTCCGCTCATCTCAGACCTGATTTTCAAGGGTGAAGTACACGCGATCAAGGAGGTGATGGCCAAATCGCGCGAACTGGGCATGCAAACCTTCGATCAGGCACTGTTCGATCTGTTTGAGGAAGATGCCATCAGCTATGAAGAAGCACTGAAAAATGCCGACTCAGTCAATGATCTGCGCCTGAGAATCAAGCTGGAAGGCAAGCACACCGTAGACCGCGACGTGATGAGCGGAACCGGCCATCTCGAAATGACCTGAAGGCGCAAGCCTGAAATTCTGTGCCGCCTGACGCCATTACCGGGTCGGGCGATTGCTGCCCGAGACGATCTTGTATTCCAGCAAGCGGCATTCGATGGCGCCGTTGAACAACGGGGTGCGTTTGGAAGGTGACAGACGCATCTGTTTCAGGATGGCCTTGTCGGCGGTGAACAGATAGGCCGTCCAGCCGCCGAATTTCTTTTTCAGTGCATCGCCCAGCTTGGGGTACAGTTCGGACAACTCATCCAGTTCGCCCATGCGCTCACCATAAGGCAGGTTCGCCACCATGATACCGTGATCGGCAGGTGCGGATATTTCCAGAATATTGGCTTGATTCAGTTCCACGCATTCGGACAATCCGGCTTCGTGCAGGTTGCGCCAGGCGGTCTTCATCGCATCGCCGTACAGATCACTGCCGTAGATTTCCAGCGGTTTGACCGGCAGCTGTGCCGCGATGGCCCGCTCGCGCATGGCCTGCCACACAGGCTTATCAAAATTCAGCAGCTTCTCGAACGCAAAACCACGCGCAATGCCCGGCTGAATGTTCAGCGACATCTGCACCGCTTCGATCAGGAAAGTACCGCTGCCGCACATCGGGTCTAGCAGCGGGATGCCGGGCTTCCATCCGGACAACCGCAATATGCCCGCCGCCAGATTTTCGCGTATCGGTGCGACATTGGTATGCTGACGGACACCGCGCTTGAACAGCGCATCACCGGACGTATCCAGATACAGCATCAGTTTTTCGTCTTCGATGAACACATGAATGCGCACGTCGGGGTTTAACGTATCCACGCTGGGGCGTTCGTTGCACTGCGCGCGGAAGCGATCGCACACCGCATCCTTGACCAGCAGCGTGATAAATTCCAGGCTTTTCAAGGCGCAACGTATCGCAGTGGTGTTTACGCGTATGGTGTGCTCAACGTTAAACCAGCGCTGCCATTGCAGATCAAATACGACCTTGTAGATATCCTGCTCGGTGCGATACCAGGCTTCCTTGACGCGCCACAACACGCGACTGGCCACGCGACTTTCCAGATTGACGCGATAACACAACGCCCAGTCGCCGGAAAAATGCACGCCGCCTTCAGTCGAGCGCACCTGCTGCGCACCCATCGCCTCAAGGTCGGTATGCAATACGGCTTCGAGGCCACGTGGACAGGGGGCAAAAAAATCAGTCATGGTTAGAAAGGCTTTACGGTAACGAGGATGACCACAACGGTCAGAATGATGACGGGTATTTCATTGAACCAGCGATAAAACACATGACTGCGGATGTTCCCGTCGGCGGCAAAGCGCTTGACCAGCACACCGCAATAATAGTGATATGCGAAAAGCAGCGCCACGAGCAAGACCTTGACATGCAGCCACCCCCCGCTGAAGCCGTAAGACCACAACCAGAATCCTGTTGCAATAGCCAGCCAGGCAATCGGCGTGACGAAGCGATATAACTTGCCCTCCATCAGCTTCAGCCGTGCAATCTCGGCAGGCTCGGTCGCCATCGCATGATTGACGAACAGACGCGGCAAATAAAACAACCCGGCGAACCAGGATACCACCATGATGATATGAAAAGCCTTGATCCAAAGCATGATGAACAACCAGTCAAATTTACAATGGCCGAATTATACGTGCCCGATGATCATTCGCACATGATAAATCATCGCCATAAACCTGCACTTCAGTCATTTAACCCAGGCACTTTTTCAGCCAGCCGGATTGCTGACGTTCATGATGTGCTGCCGAGGCACAGCGGTTACTTCACATTTTCCTGCCATTTGTTGTTTTCAGAATTGCGCCGTTCGACAGCAAATTCCGGAGGGTAGCCTGTCTCCCCCCTCTTTATCCCCGCACCGCGTCCAGTACGCGTCATAAGCCTATGCTCTGCAATAAACCGTTTAACAAGATCGAATGCCGCAGCGTTTTCCTTACGCAGCGATGCACAAACCACAACACACTCAACTCCGTCGACCTGCACCGGATGCACATACGACGGATACATTACGTGCCCGTCTGATCCTGCCCTTCCCAGCGAGTGGCACAATGTCTCAGCCCATCCGGACGATTCGAAGCCCCCGTCCGTCGTTACACCTAAAACAACAAACTCACCCTCTTCAATCACCCACTCTGCTGCTTGCATACGACACCTCCAATATTTAATTGCAATAAGCTTTTTATACGAATTCAGCCCGTTAATCGTGCGATAAGCCAGTTTCACCGAATAGTTTTAAATGTGTGCGCAATGTTGTATAGCGCCTGAAATTCAGCAATCGGCGCAACGCTGATGACCGACACCCGTAATACATCGCCAGAAAAGAGCTCGAACTAAACTTCATTTTCTGAAAAATTAGCACTTTGAAAATCATCCGCTCCAATATGTGAGCCACCCAAATTTTTATTTGGAATTGAATGTTTTTACATACGCCTCGAACTGCTCAGCAGGCAATGGCTTGCTGAAATAATAACCTTGCATCTCATCACAGCCCTGCAATCGCAGGAAGGACAGTTGTCCGACGGTTTCAACACCCTCGGCAATGGTTCGCATGTTCAGACTGTGAGCCAGATTGATAATAGCGGTTACGATAGCCTTGTCATCCGAATCATCTGTGACATCCCTGACAAAAGATTGATCAACCTTTAATTTGTACACCTTGAATTTCTTCAGATAACTCAGAGACGAATAGCCGGTGCCAAAATCGTCAATAGACATACGGATACCCTGCCCATGCAATTTATCCATCACCGCAATCGCGGCCACCGGATCATCCATGGCCACCGCCTCAGTCAACTCTACCTCCAGATACTCATGCGGCACTTGTATCTCATCGAGGATACTGATGATTCTTTCGGTGATGTTCGCCTGACGGAACTGAACCGCCGATAGATTTATCGCCATGATCATCGGCGGTAATCCGTCATTCATCCAGTCCTTCAATTGTCTGCAGGCTGTGCGTATCACCCATTCACCCATCGGGATAATTTGCCCGCCATTTTCGGCGACAGGAATAAACTCCGCAGGTGAAATGAAGCCCAATACCGGATGCTGCCAGCGTAGCAAAGCCTCCGCACCGACGATATGCCCATCCTCGGTGGAAATTTGCGACTGGTAGTGTAACTGCAATCATTGTGCGCCAAGGCATGGTGCAAGCCATTGCTCAATTGCAAGATGCGCGCAGAATGTACCTGCATTTCCTGCATGAAGAAGCAAAAATTATTGCGCCCTTCCTGCTTGGCACGATACATGGCGATTTCTGCATTCTGGGTTAGTGTCTCGAGATCATGACCATCATTTGGATAGATAGCGATTCCAATCGAAGGCGTAATGATCAACTCGTTTTGCTCGAACTGGAAGGGTACGGAAAGCACACTCATCAACTTGATAACTACGCGCGTTGCGCCATCCACACCCGCATCGGGCAGAACAAAAATAAATTCATCTCCACTCTGACGCGAGACCGTATCTTCATCGCGTGAAGCTCCACTGAGCCTCTCTGCAACTTCAATCAACACTTGATCGCCGATGCCATACCCCAAGGTGTCGTTGATATTTTTGAAATGGTCGATATCAAGGAGCATGACAGTTAACGATTTGTCGTTCCGCTGCGCTATGCTCAATGCGTATTTGAAACGGTCATTCAACTGGCTACGATTAGGCAAGCCGGTAAGCTGGTCGAAATGAGCCAGCCTTTCAATACGCGCTTCCGCTTGCTTTTGTTCGGTTATGTCCGTCTTGATTGCCAGGTAATTAGTGATATGTCCATCTGCCTGCCTGACCGGGGAGAATACAGCCGATTCAATATATTCACTGCCATCCTTGCGACGATTGATGAGTTCGCCATGCCATGTATCACCACGGGTCAAATGAAGCCACATATCGGCATAGGTCGCAACCGGGGTTTTCCCAGACTGCAGGATGCGCGGGTTTTTACCAATGACTTCGCCTGCGCTATAACCCGTCACAGCCGTAAATGCTTGGTTGGTATATTCTATACTGCCGTCGAGAGCCGTGATGATAATTGAACTGGGGCTTTGTTCAACAGCCAGCGAAAGTTTAATCAAGGACGCTTCGGCCTGCTTGCGCTCGCTGATATCCCGAATAAATTTTAATTCGTATTTTTCTCCTCTTATTTTGAAAGACGAAGATGATATTTCGACTGGCAATTCGCTCCCATTCTTACGCTTAGCCAGCGCCTCAACCAATGTTTCTGCCTGCCCCTCTTCCTCCGCCACGCGAGATTTATCAACGTCGCCGGATTGAACGAACAATTGATATATTGGGTGTCCAAGCACCTCATCACGACTGTAAAGAAACAGTTTTTGCGCGGCCGGATTCCAGCTGGCAATTTCGTCTTTATCATTGATGAGGACTATCGCATCCAGCGCCGCATCATTGGCTTGCCGGTAGCGCTCCTCGCTCTGAAGTTTCTGAAAAACCAATATGTAGAGTACAGGAAAGATAACCAGAACAAGCAGAGCGGCGTCAATCAAACCCCAGTAAGCCTCCGGGATGCTCAAGAATGTCAATGCGTCAGCGACGCATTGACATGATGAAAAGCTCAACCAAGGTGACAAGCAAACCTAATGCACTGATCAACTTCAATGGTGTATCGAGCTTCATCAGTAATTTATAGTTTTTCATTTGCCCTCCGATACATTTACTAGCGCCCCCTTGCAACTTACGAGTGTTTTGTTGGGGATAATTCAACGCGATTAATGAGCAATGCCTCGAAGTCAACTGCGGCCATCGGCCTGCTGAAGTGGTATCCCTGCATGATGTCGCAGTGATGTTCAATCAAGTACATTAATTGCTCCTCAGTTTCCACGCCTTCCGCGACTACCTTCAGGCCGAGCTTATGTGCCATATCGATAATCCCCGCCACAATTGTCGCATCATGCTCATTCTTGGTAATGTTCTGGATGAATGATAGATCGATTTTCACTCTATCAATGGGTAGCAGTTGTAGATTAGCGAGTGACGAATGACCGGTTCCAAAATCATCAATAGACAATGTGATGCCCATTTCCTTGAAACCGCGCAGGATGGAGAGTAATCCCTCGCTTTTATCCAGCACCATGCTTTCTGTGAGCTCCAGCTCCAGATAACGCCCCTCCATTCCGGTCTCCTCCAGAATGCGCGCCACCTGTTGCACGATGTCGTGATTTTTCAGCTGCAGGGCTGACACATTAACTGCCAAATGGAAAGGGGGGAATCCTGCTGCTCGCCAAGCCACAGATTGTTTACATGCCGTGCGGAGTACCCATTCACCAAGTGGAATAATTAGACCTGTTTCCTCAGCCAGCGGAATAAATCGGTCTGGTGCAAGCAAACCCAATTCCGCATGTTGCCAGCGAATCAATGCCTCCGCACCTATCACTTCACCAGAGTATCGATCAATCTCGGGTTGGTAATGTAATACAAATTCAGGCTGGTATTGCAGCAGAAAATCGTTCGTATCAACGGCCTTGCGAAAAGATGCCTCTAGAGAAAAGCGCGCTGCCGCATCGGTGGAGATTTTTGCCGTGTATAGCTCATATCTGTCTCTGCCATGTTCTTTTGCCTGATACATGGCTCCGTCAGCATTCATGATCAGGCGCTCTATGTCGCTGTCGTCATGAGGATAGATCGTGATGCCTATACTGCTGGTGACATGAATATCGCGCTCACCCAATTGGAAGGACTGCCTGATCGAATGCAGAATTTTCTTGGCAACGTCTTCAGCATCACTCACATTGCTGATTTCTTCCAGAATAACGGTGAATTCATCGCCCCCAAGCCGCGCCACCGTGTCTTGCTTACGCAGCAAATCAGACAGCCGTTTAGCAGTCTCCTGTAGCAACCTGTCCCCAAAAAGGTGTCCTAATGTGTCATTAATATCTTTAAAGTGATCCAGATCAAGAAATAAAATGCCTACCAGTTTATCGTTTCTGAGGGCGCGGTCCATGGCCTGACTAAGTCGATCATGGAACAAGCGTCGGTTTGGCAAACCAGTCAATGAATCGTAGTAAGCCAGCTTCGCCAAACGCTTCTCGAACATCACACGCTCACTGACATCCTGGATGATCACCGAAAAATAAGTGGCATTCTCATTTTTGAACGTATTGACAGACAGAAGTATAGGTATGGTTTTGCCATCCTTGTGGCGCGCTTCAAGTGACATATCGGAAACGGGATAAAGTTTGCCATCCGACTTCAGGTAGCGTGTTACGCTGTCATCGGTCAGTATTCTGACAAAATACATGCCTGTCGCCGAACCCTGAATATAGCCGAACATTTTTTCTGCGGCAGAGTTAATCCGTACGATCTGCCCCTGATTGTCTAGCGTCAAAATACCTTCCGAAGCACCTTCGACCACGGCACGATAATGCACTTCCCGATCCACAACCTCTCGATTGCGTTCAACCAGTTCAGCCGTGCGTTTATCCTATAAAAAGCAGTTGTCCACGAAACCCACGAAAAAACACGAACAAATTCAAATGCATATCCCGATTTGTTGCATCACCCGTTGGGTGCGTTGCTCAATTTATGTAGTCGATTGTTTTCTTTCGTGAATTT
>JAUSAO010000123.1 GCA_030652475.1 Gallionella sp.
AAGAAACTTATCCACGTTGGTTGCCTCATCATCTGAGCCTGTTCTGTTACGTTGGTATGCGTCAAGAAAGTTTTTGATGGTAGCTCCCTGACTTTGGGGTATACGCATTGTAACTGTTGGTTCACCATATTTACCCTGGCCACTTGGTCTGCCTGCATTTTCTCTTTTTCCGCCACGATTTGACATTTTTCAGATGGCTCCCTATTTGAAATGTGTTTCAGTATTCAATCATGATGTGTATGGTTATGTCAAATATACTGATATGAAAGATCAAAGCTAAGCAATTGGAAGTAAGATGCTAACCACATTAGATTACGATCAATAGAATCGACTGGTATAACCTTTATCAATTGGATTTATCTGAATATGTGCGGTACATTTCTACATATTTAAATTGTGCTAATTCTTTTATTTAATCATTCTGGTCGAAATGAATTGGAATACTTGGTGATGGACTTCGACTAATGATTACAGCTTTCCATACAAAATACTTTGCGCACGAACTAACACGTCGTTTTCCAACAGATAGCGCTGAGAAATTAGCAGGCGCAGTAGCCAGCGCTCAAGTGGATATCAACCCTCATCAAGTGGATGCGGCCTTGTTTGCTTTTAACTCGCCACTTTCTAAGGGTGCGCTATTGGCTGATGAAGTGGGATTAGGCAAAACCATTGAGGCCGGGCTAGTACTCTCCCAAAAATGGGCTGAGCGTAAACGGCGCATCCTAGTCATCACACCATCAAATCTACGTAAACAGTGGCATCAGGAGTTGACTGAGAAATTCTTTCTTCCCTGTTGTATTCTCGAAGCCAAATCCTATAACGCTGCAATCAAACAAGGTAAGTTTCGTCCATTTGAATTACCTGAAATCATCATCTGCTCATACCAGTTTGCAAAAAGTAAGGCCACAGATGTTCACGCAATACCCTGGGATTTGGTTGTTATTGATGAAGCGCATAGGCTGCGCAATGTTTATAAGCCATCCAATGTCATAGCAAATACTCTGAAGCTGGCTTTAGCGGGTAAACATAAGCTACTGCTTACAGCGACACCCCTACAAAATTCACTGCTGGAACTCTATGGATTGGTGAGTTTTATTGATGAGCATACTTTCGGTGACTTAAAAAGTTTCCGCGAACAATTTGCCAATCTGAACCAGGATCAAGTATTTCAGACACTCAAGGCTCGGCTCAAGCCGGTTTGCCATCGAACGCTACGCCGCCAGGTTACTGCCTATATCCCATACACCAAGCGCCTGCCGTTGGTGGAGGAATTTACTCTGGAAGAAAGCGAAGATCGTCTTTACCATCTTGTTTCAGAATATTTGCAACGCGACAACCTGCAAGCGCTCCCTTCAAGCCAGCGCTCTCTGATGACACTGGTGTTACGCAAGTTGCTGGCTTCATCCACCTTTGCCATTGCAGGTGCGCTGACTTCGATTTCAACTCGACTCAAACGCAAGCTGGGCAAACAAGAATCCGTAGAATCGCTTGAAGATGAGCTGGATCAGGACTATGAGGCACTTGATGAAACCGCCGAGGAATGGACGGAGGACGAATCGGTCGAACTTCTCACTGAAGATGATCGCGTGGCTCTCGAACAGGAAATTGCCGAGCTTGATGCTTTCGCCGCACTTGCCATTTCAATAGACCATAACGCCAAGGGTAAGGCGCTGCTAAAAGCGTTGGGTATTGCATTCGCCAAGGCAAAAGAACTTGGTGCTGCCGAGAAAGCAATCATCTTCACCGAATCACGCCGCACACAAAACTATTTATTGCGTTTGCTGGCAGATAGCCCTTTTGCTGAAGGTATTGTACTTTTCAATGGCACTAATACCGATGACCGGTCCAAGTTGATTTACAGCCAATGGCTAGAACGCCACCAAGGCACCGATCGTTTATCAGGATCTCGAACAGCAGATATGCGCTCAGCACTGGTAGACTATTTTCGCGAAGAAGGACGCATCATGATCGCTACTGAAGCAGGTGCCGAAGGTATCAACCTTCAATTCTGCTCACTGGTAGTTAATTACGATCTGCCATGGAATCCGCAACGCATCGAACAGCGCATCGGGCGTTGTCACCGATATGGGCAAAAACACGATGTAGTAGTTGTAAATTTCCTTAACCGCAAGAATGCTGCCGATAAACGGGTTTTCGAATTATTGGCAGAAAAATTTAAACTCTTTGAAGGTGTTTTTGGTGCAAGCGATGAAGTGCTGGGTGCAATTGAATCGGGCGTTGATTTTGAGAAGCGCATTGCGGCTATCTATCAGCATTGCCGTATGCAGGAAGAAATTCAAACAGCTTTTGATCAGCTCCAGCTCGAATTGAGCCTGGAAATCAATGAATCCATGACACGCACGCGCCAACAATTATTAGATAATTTTGATGACGAAGTGCGCGAAAAGCTCAAAGTGCGAGACGAGGCATCAAAAGCTTACCTCAATCATTACGAACGCTTGCTGATGCAGCTTACCCAATATGAACTCAACGGCCGCGCTGAATTCCTAAATGATTCCTCGTTCCTCCTCGAGAAACAGCCGTTCCCGGAGCAGGCTGCAACAATCCCAGTTGGATTATATGAACTGCCACGGCGATCCGGTGAAGCGCATCTTTATCGCCTCAACCACCCACTCGCTGAAACACTCATTGCACAGGCCAAAATGCGTAACCTGCCTCCAGCAGAAATTCATTTTGATTATCAGCAGTACGATGGAAAGGTTACATTACTAGAGGAATTCATTGGCAAGTCGGGCTGGCTAACCCTCTCGCTTTTTAGCGTTGAATCACTCGATCAAGCGGAAGATCATCTTATTTTTGCTGCAGAAACCGATGATGGCCAGATATTGGATAAAGAAATTGCTGCACGATTAATGGCTCTTCCTGGGAATGTGGTTAACCAAATTCAGCCTGTCTTGGAGAACACCTCTCTGGAAACACAAAACCAAAAGCGCCAATTAGAAATACAGCGCAATATTTCAGAACGCAATGCCCGTTTCTTTGAGGCTGAAGCAGATAAACTGGATGGCTGGGCAGATGACTTGAAAGCTGGTTTGGAAAGAGAAATTAAAGAAATTGATCGCCAAATCAAGGAAGCGCGCCGTATTGTTGTAACTGCGCTGACTCTGGAAGAAAAGCTCTCTGGACAAAAACTGATCAAGTCGTTAGAGGCGCAACGTAACTTAAAGCGACGCTCACTCTTTGATGCACAGGATCTGGTAGACAAGCAGCGTGAAGAATTGATTTCGGTGATAGAAGGTAAGCTTGTGCAGCGTGTAAACGCACTTGAGATATTCAAATTGCATTGGACATTGAGGTAATGACTATGGAGACACCTTCAACACAGTTAGCCGCCAAGGTACTTGACCGATTACTACAAGAAAAGTTAATTAGGATTGAAGATCGAGCCAAGCTGCTACCTAAACTTTCTGAAGGCAAACTCAATGGCGAAGATTGGCGATTAGCTGTTGAGCTATCGCAAGGAAAGGAGGGTGAAAAGTGAATCCACCTGCTCTTAGCAAGCTCACCATAGAACACCTCCGTGGCTCGGTTGTCCCGTTCAGCCTTTCTTTTGAAAAGGGAAAGAAACTTACTATTGTTTATGGCGAAAATGGAACTGGAAAGACCACTATCTGCGATGCAATCGAATTTATTGCCAAGGGCAAAATAGGCTCACTGGAAGGGCGTGGGCTTGGCAACAAGACAGAACGTTACTGGCCATCTATCGGAAAGACATCAGCAGACATTGCAGTGACATTGCAGGCAGGAACCACAACATGTAAAGCAACAATATTAAAGGGAAAGGTTACTTCCCAACCGGATAACCTAAAACCACAGGTGGAAGTTCTTAGAAGAAGTCAGATTCTTCGCCTGCTTGAGGCTCAACCTGCGGAGCGGTATGCGGAGATAAGCCGATTTATTGACATTGCAGGAGTGACAAGTTCTGAAGATTCGCTGAAGAAGTTAACTGACAATCTCAATGCTACCCGCGATACGGCTATTGCTGTTGTTCTCGCCAATCAGACATCAATATCTCAGTTTTGGGTCACCGCCGGTAAACCAGGAAAAAATGCGTTAAGCTGGGCTGAAGCAGAGATCGGACGTGATTTGTCGTCTCTTACAACGGCGGCAACAACCCTTGCAAAACTGCGAGACGCCTACCAGCGGTTGTCCGATTACCCCAATAAATTTAACGAAGCGAATGCTGCATTGACTGCGGCTCAGAATGAAGCACAGATAGCAAAGCAACAGCTTGAGAATGCCATGGCTAATGCAACAGACGGCGCAAGCGAGTTGGTTGGTATTTTGGAGGCAGCTACGCCATTTTTAGCCAAGCACCCCCATCCGAAGAATTGCCCTTTATGTGAAAGCGATGAAAATGTAGCGAATTTACAAAATACCGTAACGCAACGATTGGCTCAATTTAACGTATTACAGGTTGCACTGAAAAACAAAACAAACCGTGATCGAACTGTTCAGCTTGCCGAGGGGAAAATCTCTACTTTGCAGGCGGATATGATTCGCGATAGCAAAAATTTTGAGGTTATTCGTGGCGAAATAACATTCCCTGCCGAGGTAGAGTTACCAGCTCTGACCGTACCCGCAAAATTTGATGAGTTTGCTTTGTGGATCGAGGATTCATCGCACCTGCCCACCGCCTGGATAAAATGCGAGGGTGCTTGGAATGAACAAAGCAAATTTGTTGCAACTCTTGCAAAGGCATTAGCTACCTATCGCGAAAATGTTGCAACGCAGAAAGAATTGGATGTTCTGCTGCCGAAGCTACGGCGTGCTCACGAAATACTTGTTGAGGAGAGGCAGGCATTCACAGACGGCGTGCTAAAAATGATTGCAGGGGAAGTTGGTAGGCTCTATGAAGTCGTCCATCCAGGCGAAGGTCTTAACAAAATTAGTCTCGAACTTGAGGAAGGAAAGCGAGCATCGTTGGAGGTAGGCGCAAGTTTCGCTGGGAAAGGGAATTCCCCTCCACAAGCGTATTTCAGTCAATCCCACTTGGACACACTCGGCCTGTGCGTCTTTCTTGCCCTGGCATCACTTGATGATCCTGCGAACACCATCCTTGTGCTCGACGATGTGCTTACCAGCGTGGATGAGCCACACGTAGACAGACTGGTAGAGATGCTTTACACAGAAGCGGCAAAGTTTAGGCATTGCATCATTACGACGCACTATCGGCCATGGAAACAGAAGCTGCGCTGGGGCTGGCTCAAAAACGGGCAGTGCCACTTCATTGAGTTGACGAAATGGACGCTTGACGGTGGCCTCAAGCACAACAGAAGTGTCCCCGATATTGAGAGACTCCAAAGTTTGCTGGCCGAACTGCCGCCTGACCCTCAGTTAGTGTGCGCCAAAGCTGGCGTTGTTCTTGAAGCCACACTCAATTTCTTAACTGAATTATACGAATGCCTCTTGCCGAAGCGCGCAAGTTGCCTTTTTACGATTGGTGAGCTATTGCCTGCGCTCGACAGGAAATTGAGGCAAGAACTCAAGACGGTTGTTACAAAGAAAGATGCCGCAGGTTTAGAGACTTCAGTGACTGTTGTTCTCTTGCCAATTCTTGATGAGCTTACCCGAATTGCGCAAGCCAGAAATGTATTTGGCGCGCACTTTAATGAACTATCCTTTGAAATGCTCGAAGATGATGCAATTACTTTCGGATCTCGAGTTCTTGAGTTGGTCGAGGCCATAGCCGATCAGGAGAACGGCTGGCCGCGTAAGGAAAAAAAAGGAAGCTATTGGGCAAACGCAAACGAAACTCGCCGCCTATATCCATTAAAACAGCCCATTTAGATTATGAGTACTAAAAAACAAAAACTTGAACTCACATGGGTTGGCAAGGAAAACCGGCCCAAGCTGGAGCCGCGCATTTTGCTGGAAGATCCTGCGAAGAGCTATCATGCGAAGCATCGGATATCGGATAACGACATCTTCGACAACCAGCTGATTTTCGGCGATAACTTGTTGGCACTGAAGGCGTTGGAAGCGGAATTTGCGGGGAAGGTGAAGTGCGTTTTTATTGATCCGCCTTACAATACCGGTAGTGCATTTACCCATTACGACGATGGAGTAGAGCATTCAATCTGGTTGTCGCTAATGCGCGACCGACTGGAGATTATCCGGCGGTTGTTGTCGGATGATGGTTCGCTGTGGTTCACGATTGATGACAACGAAGCGCACTACCTGAAGGTGTTGTGCGATGAAGTGTTTGGGCGAGCCAACTTCGTTGCTAATTGCTTTTGGCAGAAAGTCTATAGCGAGCGAATGGATGCTCGTGGTTTTAGTGTTTCCCACGATCATCTGATGGTTTATCAAAAGACAGACAAATTCTTCCCGTTCCAGCTTCCGAAAGATCAGAATGCCGCTCAGTTTGGATTCTTTGATGAATCCTTAAAAAAATACTATCGTCGGCGCTCACTTAGAACTAAAGTTTCGGAGTTCAGAAACTCCATAGAATAAACTTAATTATTTGATTAGAATAAGAAATGCGGTCTCACAAAGAGTATAATAATGGATGTCTTGCAAACAACCAAAACAACTCAGGAGACCGCGATGAATCATGG
>JAUSAO010000127.1 GCA_030652475.1 Gallionella sp.
AGGATTTTACCGCTTGCCATTTGAGACCGGTGTTGGCGTGCAAGCCGTGACAGGCATGAGTGTAGTGGGGACGCAGATCACCATCACGATGTCTCAGGCACAAATTGATTTGCTGGATCAGGCCTACAGTGCGCTCAAGGAGTCTGTTTACGATGCACTGTTACCGCAAACACGCCTCAAGCCCTATCTTGATCAAATCAGAGAAAGAGTAGGTGAGGCGGCGAATGATGAAGTCTTTGAGATGAGGAGAATGGGATGAAAAACATATCTAAACCGACACCTTTGGTTCTGATCGCCGCCTTACTTCTAATGTTAGGTTGCGGCATTTCGACGGCAGATGCGGGTGATGGTTGGTTTCAGGAAGAGAGCCTACGCCTAAGCAATATGCTTGTTGGAACTCTAATCAGTAGCAAAGTATGCGTTGATAAAAACGATTGCGTAAAAAAACAAATAATTTTTGTTGCAGGCGAGCCATGGGGGCTTGATGTTTCAATTTATGGCGTTGGTGATGGCCGTGTTTTATCGCAACTCGTAGCTTCGTGTTCCGATATGTTTTTTAACGCTAACCGAGAAATGAAAGTAAAAGTCAGGATAACTCGTATCACCAAAAGTGAAGAAATGACTAGGCTATTCTGGAAAAAACGTAATTCTATTGAGGTTGTTTTTAAGGGAGAAAATCATGTTAAGCGTTGAACTTAGAGTTGATGTAACCGGAATGCCCCACTCTTTTTTGGTGATTACTGGGCCTGATGGAATAGAGCGTGGATATGGATTAGTGCCAAATAATGAGGGTAGCCCCCAAAGCCCAGGAAATATTCAAGATGACACCACGCGTCCATTCGACAATACAACGGGGAAAATTTCTCTGAGTACCGAGGGCTACAATCGGCTCGTTGATTACATAAACAATTCGATACAGAATCCACCGCCCTATGATCTTTTTTTTGGTAATCAATGCGGAAACTGGGCTGTAAAAGGACTGGTAGAGGCAGGGCTTCCAGCACTGGCTTCACCTAATCTTTTTCCTGATAACCTCCTACAAGACCTGCTTGAAACGATTCTTTGGAATCCGTACACACAAAACCTAAGTATCAACGTACGAAATATCTTCGATGCAGCCCAGAGTTGGGTAGCACCAAGAAGCGACCCGCTGATTCTTGACCTGAACGGCAACGGCATCGAAACCATCGCCGCCAATCTCGCCAGCCCCATCCTGTTCGACCACGAAGGCCCTTCGGCAAGCTCAGGACAGGCGGGCATCAAGACCGGCACCGGTTGGATCGCGCCTTCCGACGGCTTCCTTGCGCTGGACCGGAACGGTAACGGTGCAATTGATAACGGCACCGAACTGTTCGGTAACAGTACATCACTGGTTGCCGGTGGCACTGCGGCAGATGGATTTGCCGCACTTGCGCAAGAAGACAAGAACGCCGACGGCGTAGTGAATGCACAGGATGCCAATTTCGCCAACTTGCGCGTGTGGCAAGACCTGAACCAGGACGGTGTTTCTCAAGCCGGAGAACTCAAGACCCTCACTGAGCTTGGTATTGCCAACATCAAAGTCGCCAAAACAGAACACAGC
>JAUSAO010000128.1 GCA_030652475.1 Gallionella sp.
AGGATTTTACCGCTTGCCATTTGAGACCGGTGTTGGCGTGCAAGCCGTGACAGGCATGAGTGTAGTGGGGACGCAGATCACCATCACGATGTCTCAGGCACAAATTGATTTGCTGGATCAGGCCTACAGTGCGCTCAAGGAATCCGTTTACGATGCACTGTTACCGCAAACACGCCTCAAGCCCTATCTTGATTTAATTGGATTGACCCTCGCTAATGGCAACTTCACTCTTGATGTCAGCGGGGTGTTGGCTGCATTCCAAAATAAAATTGCCGTGGATGTTGAAGCCGGGTTAACAGACCTGGTTGATTTCAACCGCAACACGACCGAGATGCTGAAAAGTACTACTTGGGTTGCACAAGGCTGGGACTTGTTTTCAAATGTACTTAACGCAACAACAATGACGCCAACGTTGCAGTTGGCCTTGAGCGGACTTGGCATGCAGATTGAAGGACAGCCCGGGTATAGTCCTTCCGGAACAGCCAAAGACGATATCGTTCTTGGCACGAACCAAAATAGCACCCTTAATGGCGGGGCGGGGAACGACGTACTGTTTGGTATGGCGGGCAACGACACACTGAATGGTGGCGACGGTGCGGATGTGTTGGTTGGCGGCGTCGGCAACGACATGCTGTATGGCGAGGCCGGCAGCGACACCTATCTGTTTGCGAAAGGCGCAGGGCAGGACGTGATTTACGACTACGATCCGGCGGCGGGAAATCTGGACACCATCAAGATGGTCGGGTTGCTGCCTTCTCAAATCACCTTTGCACGTGAACTGGGCGGCGACGGCGCAGCGACCAATGATCTGGTCATCAAGGTTGTCGGCACAACCGACTCGCTGCGCATTAAAAACTACTATTCCAGCCCAGTGTACAAGATCGAAAAGCTGGCCTTTGCCAATGGTACCGTCTGGGGTAAGGCGGAACTGGATGCGGCGGTGATCGACCTGCGCGGCTCGGGCAACGACAGCGTGCAGCGTGGCTACAACTATGCCAACGACAACGACACCTATTTGTTTGCGGCGGGCGCAGGCCAGGACACTATCTTCGACTACGACTCTGCGGCGGGGAATCTGGACACCGTCAAGATGGTTGGACTGCTGCCGTCGCAGATAACCTTTGCGCGTGAACTGGGCAGCGACGGCGCAGCGACCAACGATCTGGTCATCAAGGTTGTCGGCACAACCGACTCGCTGCGCATCAAAAACTACTATTCCAGCCCGGTGTACAAGATTGAAAAACTGGCATTCGAAGACGGCAGCACGTTGGGTATAGCCGATCTGGATGCGGCGGTATTCGACCTGCGCGCATCGAGCAACGACACCGTGCAGCGTTACGGTGCCGGCAACGACACCTATCTGTTTGCGGCGGGTGCAGGCCAGGACGTGATCTACGACGGTGATTTGGCAGCAAACGATTCAATGCTGTTGGCGGCCTGAGACCAGGCCGAATTGCATAGGCATTTAGGCATATTGTTATCAAGCCGTTACGCGAGTAGGGTCGCCCCATTAACACGGGATGGCTATCCGCGATAGCGGGAACGAATTGAAGTAATCTGCTTTTTCAGGGGAACATCGAATGAAAGAGTTTCGGGAAAGTAGTTTGAAGCCTAATCATTTAGTTTTGGTGTTGAGTGGTGCGATTCGATTGTTGAACTGGAATGGCGCGCAATGCGCCGCTTTGCGTGGACGAAGCAAATTCGCAGCGACGAAAAATGTTTTGTGCAGGAAAAAAGCATGAAAAATAATTCTGGCGCTTCTCCGGTAACGCATGAAATAGAGCGGAATATACGCAGACGGATAACCGTAGGTAAATATGCTGTCCTGTTTCTTATACTCATCTTTTGCATAGGGGCGCATTATCTATTTCGATATTTCACATATCCACATCTGGCCTTGCCGCGATCATTTGGTTTTGTAAAGAACATGTTCGATCCGTTGATTGTGATTTTTGTTTATTGGGGGGGGTGGGCATTTGGTGTGCCGTGGCTTGTCTCCCTTTGTTTGAAGGTACCTTTTTCTGGGCAGTTATATTTGTACTTGGCAGCTTCTATTGCGATGGGATGTGTGCAAACAGTGGTTGGGTTTGATTCTTACAGCGTGATTAGATTTTTGCGAGGGGTCGCAACTTATTTGGCAATATTTGGGATTGTTTATCTTGTCTTGTTTTGTGCATCGCGTATTCTAAAAGGAGTTTTGAAATGCCATCACTAACTGTTCATATTGCTGATGCAGGAAATGCTTTATCTAACGGTGGAACATCTGATGTTGGGCACATGTGGTTTACGCTCACTGATGCGCTAGGTAATGAGTACTCATATGGCTTTTCACCAAGAGACTCAGGTGATCCGTGGGGGGCTGGTAAGATTCATACAGACGACGATAAGAATTACATTGATCCGCCAACAAATATCACAGTTGAAATATCTGAACAACAATTTGCAGACATAGCGCGTTTCGCAGAAAAAGCCAAGCGTGATTCAGATGCGGGTATTGGACGATGGGAGGAATACAACGGCCTGACGAACAGCTGTGCTGATTTCCTTTGGCAGGCATTGAACAACGGTCATTTAACTGATACTCCTGAAAGTGGTTGGCAGGGAGCTGTTTGGCCAACGTGGAATAAATTTGCTTTGGAACAGATGCTTTTAAAAAAGAGCATTCCTGATCACATTAAAGACATATTCACTGCCGCCCAGCGCTGGGTACAGCCTGTTTTTAGAGGTAACGATCCACTAACCCTCGACCTGAATGGCAACGGCATCGAAACCATCGCCGCCAATCTCGCCAGTCCTATCCTGTTCGACCACAAAGGCCCCACTTCGACAAGCTCAGGACAGGCTTCGGCAAGCTCAGGACAGGCTGGCATCAAGAGCGGCACAGGTTGGATCGCGCCTTCTGACGGCTTCCTTGCGCTGGACCGGAACGGTAACGGTACGATTGATAACGGCAGCGAACTCTTCGGTAACAGTACATCACTGGTTGCCGGTGGCACTGCGGCAGATGGATTTTCCGCACTTGCGCAAGAAGACAAGAACGCCGATGGCGTGGTGAATGCACAGGATGCCAATTTCGCCAACTTGCGCGTGTGGCAAGACCTGAACCAGGACGGTGTTTCTCAAGCCGGAGAACTCAAGACCCTCACTGAGCTTGGTATTGCCAACATCAAAGTCGCCAAAACAGAACACAGC
>JAUSAO010000029.1 GCA_030652475.1 Gallionella sp.
CTTGGGCAATTTGCAAAATAGAAATATTGTTCTGGGTGCTTTGCAGAATCTGCCACAGGTTGCAGCAGCTTCAGATGATGAGGCGCTACATTTCATCGAGAATAATGCACTTTTTGGTACTGGAATCGGATACATCGATGCACATCTGTTGGCTGCTGTGCGGCTTTCTCCAGGTGCGTTGCTGTGGACACGTGACGAACGGTTGTTGGCAGAGAGTGCTCGGCTAGGTTTGTGCGTGAATTTGACTCATTGATTAAGCCGCCAAAGCGTTAAATCATGGGTCATCACCACCAGGAAGCGCGGATTTATTCCGTTCGTGGTGTACCCGCAAGGGGCAGGCCGTGGCTGTAAGGGGCTGTCGCCCCAACAGCACACGCACGGCTTGTCGAACCATGATTGGCAAATTTATAACAATCGATAGGCGCTGCCAACCCTTCGACAAGCTCAGGGCGAGCGGTTGATTTAATCTGCATTTCCCTAACGGGCATATTTAGTATTTTCATAAGTAGGGTCGATTTATGTTCAAAGACAAAGTATTGATGATTACCGGCGGTACGGGTTCTTTCGGGAATACCGTGCTCAAGCGTTTCCTTTCGACCGACGTGCGTGAAATACGTATTTTCAGCCGTGATGAAAAGAAACAGGAAGACATGCGCATCGCGCACAACAACAGCAAGCTGAAGTTCTACATCGGCGATGTGCGCGACTACGATAGCGTCTATCAGGCGATGCGCGGTGTGGACTACGTGTTCCATGCGGCCGCGCTGAAGCAGGTGCCCTCGTGCGAGTTCTATCCGATGGAAGCGGTGCGCACCAACGTTGTCGGTACCGAAAATGTGTTGAATGCGGCCACAGCCAACGGTGTCAAGCGCGTGGTGGTATTAAGCACGGACAAGGCGGTGTACCCGATTAACGCGATGGGCATTTCCAAGGCGATGGCCGAGAAACTGATGGTCGCCAAGTCGCGCATGCAGAGTGAGACCGAGACGGTGTTCTGTGCTACGCGCTACGGTAATGTCATGGCCTCGCGCGGCTCGGTGATTCCCCTGTTCGTGTCGCAGCTCAAAGAGAGCAAGCCACTTACCGTCACTGACCCTAACATGACGCGCTTTCTGATGTCGCTGGAAGATTCGGTCGATCTGGTGCTGTATGCCTACGAGCACGGCAAGCAGGGCGATATCTTCGTGCAGAAGGCACCTGCTTCGACGGTGGCCGATCTGGCGCAGGCCTTGAAAGAATTGTTCGGGGGTGACAGTGCGGTGCGTATTATTGGTACACGCCACGGCGAAAAACTGTACGAGTCGCTCATCTCGCGCGAAGAAATGGTGCATGCTCAGGATATGGGGGGGTACTACTGTATTCCTGCCGACAATCGCGACCTCAATTATGCGAAATACTTCAGCGAGGGCGAAGAGGAAATCTCGCATCAGGAGGATTACACTTCGCATAACACTGAGCGACTGAATGTAGAGCAGATAAAAAAATTGTTGTTGAAGCTGGATTACATCAAGGAAGAACTAAATGCTTAAAGTCATGACCATCGTCGGGACTCGCCCCGAGTTGATCAAAATGAGTCGCGTGATCGCCGAGTTCGATCAGCACACCAAACATATCCTGGTGCACACAGGGCAGAATTACGATTATGAATTGAACCAATTATTCTTTGAAGACCTGGGTATCCGTAAGCCGGATTACTTTCTGGAGGCGGTGGGTGAGAATGCTGCGCAGACCATCGCGCGGGTGATTGAAAAGTCCGATGAGGTCATGGAAAAAGAACAGCCGGATGCGCTCATGTTGTATGGCGACACCAACTCCTGCCTGGCGGTTATCGCGGCCAAACGCCGCAAGATCCCGGTGTTTCACATGGAGGCGGGCAACCGCTGTTTCGATCAGCGCGTACCTGAGGAATTGAATCGCAAGGTGCTGGATCATCTGAGCGACATCAATTTGGTGCTCACCGAACATGCACGAGGGTATTTGATTGCCGAGGGCATCCCTCCCGAAACCATCATCAAGACCGGCTCACACATGCGTGAGGTGCTGGATCATTACATGCCGAAGATAGATAAATCAGATGTGTTAGAACGCATGGGGCTGGCGGCGAACAAGTTTTTCATCGTAAGCGCTCATCGTGAGGAAAATATCGATAGCCCGGAAAATATGTCCAACATGGTGGAAACACTCAATGCGCTGGCTGAAACCTACGACTGTCCGGTGATCGTCTCGACTCATCCGCGCACGAAAAAGCGCCTCGATACAATGGAGTTGGGTGCGCTCAATCCTCATATCCAATTCCTCAAGCCTTTCGGCTTCTGCGATTACATTAAATTGCAGATGGAGTCGCTGTGCGTCGTGTCTGATAGCGGCACCATTACCGAAGAAGCATCGTTGCTCAACCTGCCTGCGATTACCATCCGCAATGCGCATGAACGTCCGGAAGGCATGGATGTGGGCACGCTCATCATGAGCGGGCTGAAGAAAGAACGGGTGCTGGATGCGGTGCGCGTCATCCTCGCTCAGCATGACAAAACCCGGCGCGTGATGCAGCCGGTTCGGGACTACGAGGCCGGCGCAGTATCCAAACAAGTGTTGCGGGTGGTACTGAGTTATGTCGATTATGTGAATCGCACGGTCTGGTCTAAATCAGTTTAAATATGTCTTTCATGCTGGTGACAGGTGCGAACGGTTTTGTAGGCCGTGCATTGTGCGATGAGGCAGCGTCGCAGGGATTTCGCGTAAGGGGCGCGACCCGCACTGCCTGCCATCTGGCTGGCGCGGCAGAGAATGTCATCGTCGGCGCGTGCGACAACGAGACAGATTGGATGCCCGCGCTGGGCGGGATCGATGCGGTGATTCATCTGGCTGCCCGGGTGCATGTCATGCACGATGAGTCTAGTGATCCCCTGGCGGAATTTCGTAAGGTCAACGTTGCGGGAGCGGAAAATCTGGCGCGTCAAGCCGCGCGGGCGGGAGTTAAACGACTGGTCTATGTCAGTTCAATTAAGGTAAACGGGGAAGGTACCCCAGCCATCACTACCCTAACACCCACATTGAAGGGGAGTGAACAGAATGTGTTCTCTGAATCGGATCTGCCTGCTCCTCAAGATCCCTATGGGATTTCCAAGTGGGAAGCCGAGCAGGCTTTGCACCGTGTGGCCGCAGAGACGGGTTTGGAAGTAGTGATTGTCCGCCCTCCGCTGGTGTATGGCGCGGGCGTGAAGGGTAACTTCGCGCAGATGCTCAAGGTGTTGGCCAGGGGTATTCCGCTGCCCCTGGCTGCTGTAGATAATCGGCGCAGCCTGATTTATGTCGGGAATCTGGTGGATGCCTTGATTCTGTGCGCGACACATTCTGCTGCAGCGGGACAGACTTATCTGGTCAGCGATGGTGAGGATGTCTCGACCCCTGAATTGTTGCGTCAGTTGGGTGCGGTGATGGGGCATCCGGCGCGGCTGTATCCCTGCCCGCAGGCATTGTTGAGACTGGCCGGGCGCTTGACCGGAAAGGCAGATCAAATTGAGCGACTTTTGGGTTCGCTTCAGATAGATAGCGACAAGATTCGCTGCGAACTTGGCTGGCAGCCGCCTTATACGCTGGACCAGGGTTTACGTGCAACGGCGGATGGATTTTGCGGGAGCCATTCTTGACAAAATGATGCGATAACATCATGATGTGTTTCGATAAGGAGGGTTTATGCGGACGACAATTGACATTGAGGATGATGTGCTGGCTGCAACCAAGGAGTTGGCGCGTTTGCAGAATGTATCAGCCGGACACATTGTTTCAAAACTAATCAGGGAGGCCCTGGTCGGACGTCAGCAAGCGCCGCCCAGTGGAAGGTCTGTTGCAGGTTTTAGACCTTTCCCGGCACGCGGCACCTTGGTTACCAATGAGCAAGTGAATGTCTTGCGTGATCAGGAAGGCGTTTGATGCGTGCCTTACTGGATGTAAATGTGCTGATTGCCTTGCTGGATGAAGGACATATACATCACGGTTTGGCAATGTCCTGGCTGGAAAGCGAAATGGGTCATGGTTGGGCATCATGTCCGCTCACGCAAAACGGATGCATACGCATTATGACGCAACCGGCGTATCCGGGCAGTCTGGTAGCTGCTCAGGTTGCAGGCAGATTGGCCGAAGCAGCGAACGGTTCTGATCACGAGTTTTGGCCGGCTGATATAAACATGCTGGGTGAGGGCGTATTTGACTGGGCCAAAGTGTTGGGACATCGACAGATCACGGATGTGTATTTGTTGTCGCTCGCGGTGCATCATGGCGGTCGCTTCGTCACGTTTGATCGGCGCATCTTGCTTGATGCCGTGAAGGGTGCGCGTAGTGAAAATTTGAAAATGTTGGGATAGTAATCTCAGGAGAGGCTGATTAAATCGTCCTGCCTTTATAGATCAGGCCATTAAACAGATTCAAAGAGATGCGTCATTCCCGCGTAGGCGGGAATCCAGATAATTTAAAGATACCCGCGAAGCGGGACAAAGCTTGGGTTTTGAACCGCTTCGCGGATTTTTTCCCGCTGGATTCCCGCCTACGCGGGAATGACAAATTAACTATTTAATTGCCGACTCAATAGCAGCGAATAAGCGTGAAGCAGGAAGTGTGGCGGGAGCAGCGCGAAGCGATCCAGAGTTTTGCTGAAAACCTCTGGATTGCCGCAGCCCTTCGGGCTTCGCAATGACGACGCGGATTGCCACAGTCACTCGGGCTTCGCACTGACCGGGCGAATAAATTGGTGGCTACAGGAGTCATTTTAATCGGGGTGTTAGAGCTATGATTTTAGTAACGGGCAGTGCGGGATTTATAGGCTCAAATTTTGTGCTGGACTGGTGCGCGCAGCACGATGAAGCGGTTATCAGTCTGGACAAACTGACTTATGCGGGCAATCTGGAGAATCTCGCGTCGCTCAAGGACAATCCGCGCCATATCTTCGTGCAGGGCGATATCGGCGATGCGGAGCTGGTGGGTAAGCTGCTGGCACAGTATCGTCCGCGCGCGGTGGTCAATTTTGCAGCGGAGAGCCATGTGGATCGCTCCATTCACGGCCCGGAAGATTTCATCCAGACCAACATCGTCGGCACCTTCCATCTGCTGGAAGCGGTGCGCGCCTACTGGCAGAAGCTCCCCTCACCCGTGAGCGGGATAACCAGCGACTTGGCTGGCGTAGTTGGGCAGCCTAGTCGAATGGCTAGTAGTTCCATCAGAGGGGCTGGGGGAGAGGGTGCTACCAAGACGGATTTCCGCTTTCTGCATGTTTCCACCGATGAGGTGTACGGCTCGCTAGCGAAGGACGAACCTGCCTTCAGCGAGACGCACCGTTACGAGCCGAACAGCCCTTATTCGGCCAGCAAGGCGGCCAGCGATCATCTGGTGCGCGCCTATCATCACACCTACGGCCTGCCCGTACTCACGACTAACTGTTCCAACAACTACGGGCCTTATCACTTCCCCGAGAAACTCATTCCGCTGCTGATCGTCAATGCGCTGGCGGGCAAGGCGTTGCCAGTCTATGGCGACGGTCAGCAGATACGCGACTGGCTGTACGTCAAGGATCATTGCAGCGCGATACGCTGCGTACTGGAAAAAGGCGCATTGGGCGAGGTCTATAACATCGGCGGCTGGAACGAAAAAGCCAATCTCGACATCGTGCATACCGTTTGTGCGCTGCTCGATGAGTTGCGTCCACGCGCCGATGGAAAATCTTATTCGGAACAAATCACCTTCGTCACCGACCGTCCCGGCCATGACCGCCGCTATGCGATTGATGCGCGCAAAATCGAGCGCGAACTGGGCTGGAAACCTGCCGAGACCTTCGAGACCGGCATCCGCAAGACGGTGCAATGGTATCTGGACAATCAGGGCTGGGTGAACAACGTGCTGTCGGGTAATTACCGGCAGTGGGTAGCGAAACAATATGGTGAGTAGAAAAGTGGGGAGTGGGGAGTGGGGAGTGGGGTACCCGCTAGGGGTAGGCCGTGCGGTTCCCGCACCTGAAGGTGCGACCGCTACGCTCAGTGGGAAGACAAACATGGGCAAGTCGCTGGTTATCCTGCGAAAGCTGGAATCCAGCGGTTTTATCCAATATGTCTTGAGGTTTTGTACCCGCGTTGCGGGCGCTTTCTTCTTGACTGGATTCCGGCCTGCGCCGGAATGACGAATCCCTTAGCGCTTTGCTGATGAAAATACTGCTGTTAGGAAAAAATGGTCAGGTCGGCTGGGAGCTGCAACGCAGCCTGGCGCCGTTGGGCGACGTCATTGCGCTGGCCTCAGACAGCCGGGAATATTGCGGCAATCTGACAGATTTGGCTGGCCTCGCCGAGACGGTGCGGGCGGTTGCGCCGGATATCATCGTCAATGCGGCCGCGCACACCGCTGTGGATAAGGCTGAGAGCGAACCTGATCTGGTGCGCACCATCAACGCACTCGCGCCCGGCGTGCTGGCTGAAGAGGCCAAAAAACTGAATGCCTGGCTGATTCATTATTCAACCGATTATGTATTCGACGGTAGCGGTGACCAACCCTGGGTTGAAACCGATCCGGTCGGCCCGTTGAGTGTGTATGGTGCGACCAAACTGGAGGGCGAGCAGCTGATTCAGCAATCGGGCTGCAGACACCTTCTCTTCCGTACTAGCTGGGTTTACGGTGCGCGCGGCGGCAATTTTGCCAGGACCATGCTGCGGCTGGCGCAGGAGCGCGACAGCCTGAAGGTTATCGACGACCAGATCGGTGCGCCGACGGGTGCGGATCTGCTGGCCGATGTGACCGCACATGCGATACGCACCGCCCGACTGAATGGCGGTGTTTCCGGCCTGTATCATCTGGTTGCGGCGGGGGAAACCTCCTGGCACGGCTACGCCAGCTTCGTACTCGACTATGCCAGACGTGCAGGCGTGCCAATCAAAGTGACTCCCGATGCGATTCAGCCCGTGCCGACCAGCGCCTTTCCTACTCCGGCCAAACGCCCGCATAATTCGCGCCTAAATACCGAAAAGTTGAAAAATACCTTCGGCCTGCAGCTGCCGCACTGGCAGGCAGGCGTGACAAGAATGCTCACAGAAATTCTGGATAAATAATCATGACACAACGTAAAGGCATTATTCTTGCTGGCGGTTCCGGCACGCGCTTGCACCCGGTGACGCTAGCCGTATCCAAGCAGTTGTTGCCGGTGTATGACAAACCGATGATCTACTATCCGCTGTCCACGCTGATGCTGGCCGGGATACGCGACATTCTGATTATCTCTACGCCGCAAGACGTGCCGCGTTTTGAGCAATTGCTGGGTGACGGCAGCGCGTGGGGATTGAATTTGCAGTATGCGGTTCAGCCGTCACCAGACGGGCTGGCGCAGGCCTTTATTATCGGCCGTGACTTTATCGGCAACGATCCTTCGGCGCTGGTACTGGGCGACAATATTTTTTACGGCCATGACTTCCAGAATCAACTGCTGACTGCCGCGCAACGTACACAGGGCGCATCAGTTTTCGCCTACCATGTACGCGACCCGGAACGTTACGGCGTAGTGGAATTCGATAAGACAGGTCGCGCTGTTTCGCTGGAAGAAAAACCGGCAAAACCCAAATCGAACTATGCCGTCACCGGGCTGTATTTTTACGATAACGACGTGCTGGACATCGCGGCCAACCTTAAACCGTCACCGCGCGGCGAACTGGAAATCACCGATATTAACCGTATTTACCTGGAACAAAATCGTCTGTCGGTGGAAACCATGGGACGTGGCTTTGCCTGGCTGGATACCGGCACGCATGAATCGTTGCTCGATGCCAGTCAATTCATCCAGACCATCGAGCATCGCCAGGGGCTGAAAATCGCCTGCCCGGAAGAAATTGCCTACAGCAGCGGATTTATTGATGCCGCTCAGTTGGAAAAGCTGGCGATGCCACTGATCAAGAGCGGGTACGGTGAATACCTGATGCAGGTACTTAGAGAAAGCAAGGCAACATGAACGTGATTCAAACCAGCATACCGGATTTACTGATCATCGAACCTCGCGTGTTCGGTGATGACCGGGGCTTCTTTTATGAAAGCTTTAATCGCCGTCAATTTAAAGAGCTGACCAGTCGCGATGTCGATTTTGTGCAGGACAACCATTCGTGCTCCGCAAAAAATGTGTTGCGCGGACTTCATTACCAAATCCAGCATCCGCAGGCCAAGCTGGTGCGCGTGGTGCAAGGTGCGGTGCTGGATGTGGCGGTGGACATACGCAAGAGCTCGCCGACCTTCGGCCAGCATGTGGCGGTGGAGTTATCCGCCGAAAATAAGCGCATGTTCTGGCTGCCGGAAGGGTTTGCGCATGGGTTCGTGGTACTGTCCGATACGGCAGATTTCCTCTACAAGACCACAGATTACTGGTATCCGGAGCATGAGCGTTGTCTGCGCTGGGACGACCCTGATCTGGCGATAGACTGGCAGTTACAGGCAGCGCCCGTACTCTCCGCTAAAGATTCGCTGGGTAAGGCGCTCGCCGAAGTCGAGCTGTTCGCATGAAAGTTCTTGCCAGTGACATTTGGCCGCAGATGAATAAGCGGATTTTTAGAAAGTGACCGACTAATCGGATTGCTCGATGGCTAATCCGGTCAAATTATGATTAACCTTGAAAAAGCTGTTGTCCACGAAATCCACGAAACGGTTTTAGCAGGCAATCCGCAAAGCGGATGCTCGCAAAAAACACGAACAAATTCAAATGCATATCCTGATTTGTTGCATCACCCGTTGGGTGCGTTGCTCAATTTATGTAGTCGATTGTTTTCTTTCGTGAATTTCGTGCTTTTCGTGGATGAAATGAGGTTTTAAGGTTAATCAA
>JAUSAO010000030.1 GCA_030652475.1 Gallionella sp.
CACGAAATTCACGAAAGAAAACAATCGACTACATAAATTGAGCAACGCACCCAACGGGTGATGCAACAAATCGGGATATGCATTTGAATTTGTTCGTGTTTTTTCGTGGGTTTCGTGGACAACTGCTTTTTATAGGTTTAACCGTCCAAGGAAGGCGCGGCGTACTTTCCACGGCTCCAGCGCGACAGTCTTGAAACGGCAGCGCAGAATCACCGCCGAACGCGGCGTGATGCAACGCCCGCCGCGTCGTCCACACGAGAGTCTGTTCGCGCATGGCATGTGGCAGCACATGATCTGGGTAGGTTTGCTGATCGCAGGAATGTGTCTTCTGGTACAGGCCTGGGCATTGCACAGCGGCTCAGCGCACTGGCAAACCATGGTGTTTACTGTACTGACATTGTCACAACTCGCCCACGTACTTGCCATACGATCGGAAAAAGAATCGCTGTTTACTATCGGCTTCTTTTCCAACCCGGCAATGGCCGCAGCTGTGCTTATTACTTTCCTGTTGCAGATGGCCACGATCTATATACACGCGCTCAACCCGATCTTCAAGACCGAGCCACTTTCTCTGAACGAACTGGCGCTCTGTCTCGCCCTGTCCAGCGTGGTGTTCTTTGCAGTGGAAATCGAAAAATATCTGGTACGGCTCGTGTGGTTATACCGTACCCCGATACGCTGAACGAACTGACTATCGATTAGCCGACGATGGCAGTTCATGGCGCAAGCGGGGGAACTTTGTGCCGAACCACTGCGACACTCACGCAGAGGTTAAGCAGGCATCAGGTATAATCCACCCCGGCAAACTATGGAACATTTCAATGTCCACAACAATACTCGTCATCGGGCTGATGGTGTTTTTCGCACACTTTCTGTCCCTGCAATTTCGTCGCACCAATATTCCGGATGTGCTGGTATTGATGCTGGCCGGAATCGTGCTCGGCCCGCTGCTGGGCATTGTGACGCCTGAAGACTTTGGCAAGATCGGTTCGCTTATTGCCACCATCGCACTGGTGGTGATCCTGTTTGAGAGCGGCACTTCGCTCAATCTCGATGTTTTGGGCAAGTCGCTGGCCACCACCGGCGTGCTGAGCATCGTCTGCTTTGCACTGACAACGGCCATCGTGACAGCCATCGGCTTTTCTGCACTGGATTTGGAATTATTGCCCGCTGTCCTGCTGGGTGTCACACTGGGCGGCACTTCTTCGGCGGTGGTGATCCCGATGGTGAATGCCTTGCGCCTGTCCGAAAAACCCTCCACCGTGCTGGTGCTGGAGTCGGCGCTGACCGACGTGTTGTGTATCGTCGGTGTATTTGCGCTGTTGCAGATACACACTCAGGGCGGCGTGGAAGCCGGGAAGCTAATAGGCGGCGTACTGGCCGCGCTGATTTTCGCCGCCGTGATCGGCGTGATCGGCGGCATCGGCTGGCTGCTGGTGCTGGGCAAGGTGCGCGATTTCCCCAACACCATTTCCTCCACCCTGGCTTACGTGTTCATCGTTTATGGCACGACCGAAGGTCTGGGATTTTCCGGCGCGATTGCCGCGCTGGCACTGGGCATCACACTAACCAACTTCCAGAAATTCGGCATGGATCGCATTCCCAGCCTGGATCGCAACATCGTGCCGCTGAACGAAGTAGATCTGATTTTTTATCGCGAAGCCGTGTTCCTGCTCAAGACCTACTTCTTCGTCTATCTGGGTATTTCCATCCACTTCGGCGCCATCAATCTTGCTCTTATGGCCGTCGCAATGGTGCTGCTGATTTATGGCATGCGCATGGTGCTGACCCGCTTCGTATTCCGCGACACCGGCTACAGCCTGCGCGATACGGCCATCACTTCCATGCTGGCCCCCAAAGGACTGGCTGCCGCCGTGCTGGCTGCGCTGCCGCTGCAATTCGGCGTTGCCGGAGGCGAAGTCATACGCGATACCACTTACATGGTGGTACTGGTCAGTATCGCCTTGAGCGCCTTGCTGGTAATGATCTATCCCTCAACATTTGTGCAACGCTTCTACTCGCGTGTCATGGGCAAACCACTGCCAACGGATGCGCCAGGCTCGTAACATGATATTCAATTTATCGTTTCTGCACGAAATGGCTCTGCGGACAGCGGGATTGAAACAGTTATAATTCGCGCTAGTTAATCACTCACCCGGACAACAACATGAAAACTCTCATCTGCGGCTCGATGGCGTACGACACCATCATGGTATTCAAAGACCAGTTCAAGAAACACATTCTTCCCGAACAGATTCACATCCTCAATGTTGCCTTTCTGGTACCGGAGATGCGCCGCGAATACGGTGGTTGCGCGGGCAACATCGCTTACAACCTGCATCTGCTGGGTGGCAAGCCGCTGATCATGGCGACGGTTGGCGACGACTTCGGCCCTTATGCCAAACGACTGGAAAAACTGAACATCCCGCAGACCCATATCCGTCACGTACCGGACAGCTTCACCGGACAAGCCTTCATCACCACCGACCTGGACGACAACCAGATCACGGCCTTTCACCCGGGAGCGATGGGCTACTCCGAACAAAACAAGGTTGCTGAAGCCAGCGGCGTCAAACTCGGCATCGTATCGCCCGACGGGCGCGACGGCATGATAGAGCACGCCGAGCAGTTCGTTGCGGCGGACATACCTTTCGTGTTCGACCCGGGCCAGGGCATGCCGATGTTCTCCGGTCCCGATCTACTGCGCTTCATCGACCAGGCCACTTATGTGACGGTGAACGATTACGAAGCCAAATTGCTGCAAGACAAGACCGGCAAGACGCTGGCCGAGATCGCCGAATCGGTAACCGCACTGATCGTCACGCTGGGCGCGGACGGCTCGCTGATTTATGCAGACGGCAAAGAAATCGCCATCCCGACACCCAAACCTGCTGCCGTGGTCGATCCTACCGGTTGCGGCGATGCCTATCGCGCAGGCCTGATGTACGGCATCCAGCGCGGCTGGGACTGGGAAACCACCGGACGTCTGGCATCGCTGATGGGTTCGATCAAGATTGCCAGTCGCGGCGGCCAGAACCACGCGCCCAGCAAGGACGACATCATGGCGCAATTCGAACACCACTTCGGCTACGCAGTTAAGCTGTAAATCATGCGCCGACTGTTACTGGGCTTCGTTTTGTTGCTGGTCGGCTGCGCAGGCGGCCAGCATGGCGTCAACGCTGGCAACGCACATAAGGAAGTCGTCAAGCTGGGTGTGATCGAAAGCGTTACGCCCATCGAAATGGACGCCAGTTCCGGTGCGGGCTCGACAGCGGGCAGCATCTTCGGCCAGGTGGGCGGAGCCAGCACCGGCGATGGGCGCGGCGCAGTGGTCGGTTCCGTATTAGGCACCGTGCTCGGCGGCACACTCGGACACCAGGCGGGCCTCGCCACTCGTCCCGGCCTGGAGATTTGGGTGAAACTTGACGGAGCAGCACAGAGCACCTATGTGATGCAACCTGGCCAGCCGGACGCATTCAAAGTCGGCGACCGGATACGCATCGTACAAAAAGGGGGCGGTATGATCGTTGAACTGGATACGTCCGGGAAAGCGAAATAATTTACCGGCTGAGGTTGCCATGACCATCCCACGCATGACCGTCATCACCTTGGGCGTAGCCAATCTGGCGCGCGCCACCGACTTCTACAGCAGGCTGTTTTCGACCCCGCCCGTCACGCAATACGAAGGAGTTACCTTCATACCGCTGCCCGGCGTTTGGCTGTCGCTCTATCCGCTGGAAAAACTCGTTGAAGACACCGGACAGAATGTACCGTTGCCCGCACCGGGCACCTTCCGCAGTTTCACGCTGGCCTACAACGCACGCAGCAAGGAGGAAATTTTGGCATCTTCGCGCTTGCCGCCGGGGCAGGCGCGCATATCACAAAAACACCGCAGGATACCTTCTGGGGCGGCTACAGCGGCTACTTCACCGACCCCGACGGATATTGCCGGGAAATAGCCTGGGGGCCGATGTTCGATTTCACTACACAGGGCGATCTGCAATTCAAGACGTGAACCCGGAACTCATACTCAGGCTTTCTTCCGCCATCTGCGATACGACACATCGCCCGTTCAAGCTGCAAGACGCGCTGCCTGTCGGTGGCGGCTGCATCAATTTAGCCTATCGCCTCCAAGGCAACGACGGTTCGCGTTATTTTCTCAAGCTGAACGATGTACGACATCATGCACTGTTTTCATCGGAGGCAGCAGGACTGGAGGCGATCGCCGCAACCCGCGCCTTGCGCGTGCCGCGCACTATCACCCACGGCACCCGTGATACCCACAGTTTTCTGGTACTGGAACATCTGGAATTGCACTCGCACGGCAACGCCGGACTGCTGGGCGAACAGCTCGCCGCACTACACCGCAATACCGCTCCGCGTTTCGGTTTTGCACAGGACAACTTCCTCGGCACAACGCCGCAGCCGAACGCATGGACGGATGACTGGCTGACGTTCTGGCGCAAACAGCGACTGGGATTTCAATTACGGCTTGCGGCGAGAAATGGCTGCGGCGGGAAGCTGCAAACGCTGGGTACAAAACTGCTGGAAACATTGCCCGCGTTGTTCGCCGGCCACAATCCGCACCCCTCGCTACTACACGGCGACCTGTGGAGCGGCAACCACGCCTACCTGCCGGACGACACGCCGGTGATCTTCGATCCCGCCTGCTATTACGGCGACCGCGAGTGCGATCTGGCGATGACCGAGCTGTTCGGCGGTTATCCTGCGGCGTTCTACGACGCCTATCGTGCCGCATACCCGCTCAATTCAGGCTATGCCACCCGCCGCGAGCTTTACAACCTCTACCACATCCTCAACCACGCCAATCTGTTCGGGGGAAATTATGTCGGGCAGGCGGAGAGGATGATGGAGAGGTTGCTGTCGGTGACAAAATAGCGCATCAACGCTTGAGATCGCGGTAGAAATTCTCGTGCGTGCCAATCAGCAACAACACGCAAGTTTGCGGGTCGTATTCGTAGGCCAGTAGAAACAACTGGTTCACGCAATCGAACTTATGCACATAAACCCCGGCAAGATCACCCTTCTTCGCCTCACCAATGGATGGGTCGAGAACGATCCCGGCCACAGCCTGATCAACGGCATCCTTCTGGTTGTTGCGCAGTTTTTTATAGGCACGCAAAAATGCCTTGGTTTGCTGAATTAAAACTTCAGCCACGGAATTGCCCCGGCATGAAGGCCGTAAGTTGCGTGCGGTCTTCCGCTTTGGCAATCATCAATTCCCGAACAAAATCTATTGGCAGATCGGGATTATCCAGTGCCACCCGGCCTACTTTAGCCCAGAATTCAAGCTGCCCCGCGATAGTGCGACACTCACCTTTCGATGCGCTCTTCGCCTGTTCATACAATTCATCATCGATCCGTACAGACATACTCATGCATCCTCTCCTTTACCACAAAAGTGGTAGATTGTAGCCAGCACGAGACGGAAAGGCAAACAGAGCGTTATTGCCGGGCAACCGATCAGTCACCGCCAAGCGTTGAGTTAAAAAATTCGCCGATGGTTTTGTGCTGGGGTTCGCAAGCTCACCACCAGCCTACACCTGCTCAGCCTAGGGAAACGCTGATTAAATCGTCTTTGCGATAACCAGCGACTTGCCAGCTCTTGTACCCTTTAGGGTGTGCTGGCTTAGTCGATTGGCTATCAATGATGGCTTGGGCTTTAGCCCTTAGCCAGAATTGAGGAGTCTCATCAGTGGTTTCATCAGGAGCGTAGCGACGTGGCAATCCAGAATTCCTTTGATAATCAACATCCTGGATTGCCACGCTACGCTCGCAATGACAGTTTTGGTGAATAAATCAGCGCTTCCCTAGCACAGCCCGAATAACTCCCATCGCCTTATCCGTCGCACCCCGATGAGCTGCGACGAACTGCGTGCCACACTGCCCCATCTCAGCCAACGCGGTCGCATCAGCCAGCAGGGCGTTAGCAAGCTGAAACAATTCGTCCGCATCCTTCACCCGCACCGCCGCACCCGCCGCGACTGCCAGCCGTGTGGCATCGGCAAAATTGTAGGTGTGCGGCCCGATCAGCACCGGTGTGCCGACCGAGCAGGCCTCGATCAGATTCTGGCCGCCAAACGGCAGCAGGCTACCGCCAACATAGGCGATGTCAGCGGCAGCATAATAGGCAAACATCTCGCCCATACTGTCACCCAACACTACCTGAATATCCGCCTCGACTTCACTGTTCCCGCTGCGGCGCTGATAGCGCAAGCCGCGTTTGGCGAGCAGCTCCGCGATTTCGTCAAAGCGTTGCGGATGGCGCGGCACGATGACCAGCAATGTGCCGCCGCCCTGAGTCTGAAACGCATCCAGCAACAGGGCTTCTTCACCCTCGCGCGTGCTGGCCGCCAGCAAGACGTTGCGGGTCGCGCCGAACTGTCTGCGCAGCGCATTGCCCAATTCCAGCATGGCGTGCGGCGGTTCGATGTCAAATTTCAGGTTGCCCGTCACCGATATTTTTTCAGATTGAGCGCCGAGCAGTATCAGTCGCGCCGCATCGTCCCGCGTCTGCGCGGCGATGAAAGTCAGACTCTGCAACGCGCTGCGGGTCAGACTGGCGAACCGCGCATAGCCCCGGCCCGATTTTTCCGACAAACGCGCATTGAGCAGCAACATGGGAACGCCCGCCGCGTGACCCCCATGAATCAAATTGAACCATATCTCGGTTTCCATCAGGATGCCGATTTCTGGCCTGAAGTGACGTATGAAGCGACGCACCGCGAACGGATAGTCATAGGGCAGATACACCCGCAGCACACCATTGCCATATAACTGCTCGCTGGTGGCGCGTCCGGTCGGCGTGGTGTGGGTCAGCAGGATTTGATGCTCCGGATACGCGGCACGCAGCTTGGCGACCAGACTCACCGTCGCGCGCGTCTCGCCTACCGAAACCGCGTGTAGCCAGATGACTGGATTCCGGCTTACGCCGGAATGACGGCTCACTAAATTATCTAAGTTTCCCGAATATAAACCGAATCGTTCGCCCAGATGCTGCCAATATTCAGGCTGACGACGTGCGCGCAGCGCCAGACGCACGAAGATGAAGGGCAGCAGCAGCCACAACAGCACTGTGTAGAGAAATCTCACCAGTGCTTGGCCACGGAAGAATTGGCGCAAGCCACCTGTATCACCTCGCGGTCTTCCAGACGTATCGCTGTCATCGGTCCGCCCCACAAACAGCCGGTATCCAGCGCAATGGCGTTGGGCTTAAGCATCAATCCCAGCGCCGACCAGTGGCCGAAGATCACGGTAGCCTCGCGGCTGGCACGCTCAGGAATATTGAACCAGGGATAGTAGCCTTGCGGAATCTTGTGCTTCTCCGCCTTGAAATCAAACTCCATCTCGCCGCTGTCGGTGCAGATGCGCATCCGGGTCAGCGCGTTAGTAATCACGCGCAAGCGCTTGTAACCCGTCAGCCCGTCATTCCACGCATCGGGTTTATTGCCATACATGTGCGCAAAAAAATCAATATAATCATCAGCCTGTAGCGCTAATTCAACTTCACGCGCGAGCCTTGCTGCCTGTTCCACCGTCCAACCCGGCAACAATCCGGCATGTACCAGCACGAAACCCCCTTCGACGTGCAGCAAACGCTGGTTGCGCAGCCAGGTCAGCAATTCCTCGCGATCCGGCGCGTGCAGAATCTCATCCAGTGTATCGCCGCGATACAATCTGGACGTTCCCGCCGCAACCGCGAGCAAATGCAGATCGTGATTACCGAGTACGGTGATTGCGGACTCGCCCAGCGACTTGACCAGGCGTAACACCTGCAAGGAATCAGGGCCGCGATTGACCAGATCGCCGACCAGCCACAACTTATCCGAACCCGGATCAAAACGTATTTTTTCCAGCAACTGTACCAATTCCGTGTGACAGCCCTGGATGTCCCCAACTGCATAAATCGCCATCGCGCTTTCCCAGCAAAATATCCTGATAAAATAGCGTACCAGATTTTTATGGTTCTCCGATGAAATCCATGACGCTTTTACGTGATAATCTTTCAGCTCCCATCAATTTCGCCGCCTGATGTTATTTAATTCCTACGGCTTTATCTTTCTTTACCTTCCCGTAGTGCTGCTGGGTTTCTTCCAGCTCGGGCGGATAAGTCACGCGTATGCAGCGGCCTGGCTGGCATTGGCCTCGCTATTTTTCTACTGTTACTGGAATCATCAAGCTCGGGGGAGACAAACTCTATTTGCTTTGTCGCGGAACTGCCTGTCAGACTGGATTAACGATAAAATGAACGCCTTGTTCCCTGTGTACGCGCTATGAAATCCATCCCGTTCAACAAGCCCTTCATCATCGGTCGCGAACTCTCGCTGATCGCCGATGCCGTGGCGCAAGGCCATCTCTCCGGCGATGGCGCCTACACCAAGCTATGCCATCGCTGGTTTGAGGAAAAGCTGGGCTGTCACAAGGCGTTACTCACCCACTCCTGCACCGGTGCGCTGGAAATGGCCGCGATACTATGCGACATCCAGCCTGGCGACGAAGTCATATTACCCTCCTACACCTTTGTCTCCACCGCCAACGCCTTCGTGCTGCGCGGCGCCGTGCCGGTGTTTGTGGATATTCGCCCGGATACGCTGAACATCGACGAGAAGCTGATCGAAGCCGCCATCACCCCCAAGACCCGGATTATCGTACCCGTACATTACGCGGGTGTGCCGTGCGAGATGGATCGCATCATGGCCATTGCCGAAAAGCACAAGCTGCTGGTGGTAGAGGATGCCGCGCAGGCATTGCTTTCCACCTACAAAGGCCGCGCGCTGGGCAGCATCGGGCACTTCGGCTGTCTGAGTTTTCATGAAACCAAAAATATCATCAGCGGCGAGGGCGGCGCGTTATTGGTGAATGACGCGCGTTTTGCCGAACGCGCCGAGGTGATCCGCGAGAAAGGGACCAACCGCAGTCAGTTCTTCCGGGGAGAAGTGGATAAGTACACCTGGATGGATATTGGCTCCTCCTATCTGCCCAGCGAGCTGGTCAGCGCCTTCCTCTACGCACAACTGGAGCGCGCCGGCGAGATCATCGCCAAGCGGCGCAGCATCTGCACTGCCTACGCGATGCAACTCGCCCCGCTGCAACGATCCGGGAAGTTACGCGTTGCAGAATTTGATGACGATAGCAACGGTCATCTGTTCTACATCCTGCTCGACAGTCTGGCTACGCGCAGCAAGCTGATCGCGCACCTCAAGGCGCAAGGAATCAATCCGGTATTCCATTATGTGCCGCTGCATTCCTCCCCGGCCGGACGCCGATACGGGCGCGAAGGTAGCCGCATGCAGGTCACGGACGAACTGAGCGAACGCCTGCTGCGACTACCGCTGTTTTACGAAATGGATAACGAAGACATTATGCAAATTTGTAGTGTAATAAAACAATTCTTTGACGTCTGATGCTATTCAACTCTTACGGCTTTATCTTTCTTTACCTGCCTGTAGTGCTGCTGGGCTTTTTCCAGCTCGGGCGGATAAACCACCGTTACGCGGCGGCCTGGCTGGCATTGGCCTCGCTGTTTTTCTACGGTTACTGGAATCCGGCCTACGTTGGACTGCTGCTGGGTTCCATCATCTGCAACTACGCATTCGGGATGTGGATAGCCAAAGCCAGGACTGAGAAACGAGGACTGAGGACTGAAACATCAGCACCCGGAACTCAGTCCTCAGCACTTAGTCCTCAACGCCTGCTGATCGTGGCGCTCGCCGCCAATCTGGTTTTGCTCGGCTATTACAAATACGCCAATTTCTTTGTCGCTAACCTTAATCCGCTGCTCGGCGCAGACTGGAATATGGCTAACATTATCCTGCCGCTGGGTATCTCGTTCTTTACCTTCACCCAGATCGCTTATCTGGTGGATACCTATCAGGGGAAAGTGAAGGAATACAATTTCGTTCATTACCTGTTGTTCGTGACCTATTTCCCCCATCTGATCGCAGGGCCGGTACTGCATCACAAGGAGATGATGCCGCAGTTTGCCCGAACTTCAACGTATCGCTTCAGCTACGAAAACATGTCGGTGGGCATGACCATCTTTCTCATCGGGCTATTCAAGAAGGTCATTCTGGCGGATGGGCTGGCCGTTTATGTCGGTCCGGTTTTCGACGCCTCAGCGTCAGGTGTTGAACTCAGCTTCATTGATGCCTGGGGTGGCGCATTGTGTTACGCGCTGCAACTGTATTTCGATTTCTCGGCTTATTCGGATATGGCCATCGGCCTGTCACGCATGTTTGGTGTAACCCTGCCCCTTAATTTTCATTCTCCGTACAAAGCGGTCAATATCATCGAGTTCTGGCGTCACTGGCACATGACCCTGTCGCGTTTCCTGCGCGACTATCTGTACATCCCGCTGGGCGGCAACCGCAAAGGCACGGCGCAGCGCTACCTGAATTTGATGATCACTATGCTGCTCGGCGGGCTGTGGCACGGGGCTGGCTGGACCTTTGTGCTGTGGGGAGGGCTGCACGGCCTGTACCTAATCATCAATCACGGCTGGCATGCGCTGCGCCGCGCGCTGGGGCAGGATACCAAGGCACAGCTGTCCCGACCGGCAAAAGCGGCCGCCGTGCTGCTCACCTTCCTGGTCGTGGTTGCGGCATGGGTCGTGTTCCGTGCCGACAACCTGAGTTCCGCCACGGCCATGCTTAAGGCCATGTCCGGCCTGAACGGGTTTGTCCTGCCGGATGCCTGGCTGCCCAAATGGGGATCATTCGGACTATGGCTATCCGCGCATGGCGTCTCTTTCGGTGCAACCAACGATCTGATCATGGGTGGCGCCATCAACTGGATATGGATTTCGTTGCTCATCGTCTGGTTCGCCCCCAACACCCAGCAGATCATGGCCGCCTATAAGCCCGCACTGGATATGCCTGAAGGCAGCGCACGATTGTCGTGGCAGCCTTCGGCACCTGCTGCGATCATCGTGTGGCTGATCGGCTTTATCGCGATCATCAACCTGAGCAAGCAGTCGGCGTTTCTGTACTTTCAATTCTGAATATGAACACACGGCATAAACATTATTTCCGGATACTGATAGTCAGCTTTTGCGCGACGCTGCTGCCCGTTCTCGTCCTGAATATGCTACTTAGCCTGAGCATTCTGAGCGATGCCGATAAGGTGCAGCAGGCCAGCATCTGGCAGCAAAAGACACAGGGCATTACTTATGCCCCCAGCCTTAACATCTCAGGGCCGTTCAAGATGCTGCGCTTGCACGATCGCATCCCGGAAATCAATACCGTGATATTCGGCTCCTCCACAGCACTTGGGATTACTGGCGCTATGTTTCCAATACAGATGCAAGCCTATAATTTTGCTCAGACGGGACATGGGTTAACGGCCAACATCAACGAAGCACAATGGCTGATAAGCAATACCGATGGCATCAAATATATGGTGATCCCGCTTGACTGGTCGCTAGGATTTCTTTATGAGGATGGCGAACCTTTTACTGCCGACCTCTCACCAGCCGGCATACAAACCCAGATATCAGCACTAAACCACTCCATCTCACTGATAGTCAGGCTGCAAGATGCGTTATCCTACCCTCGCGTCATCAGCTTATTTAATATCTTCAGGCAGATTATGCACTCCGATAACAGCATGAGAACCTTTCGTGAATACTTCTTACAGGGTTCCAGTGATAATTATCGCTGTGCGGATGGCGGAGTCGGCAAGGATTTCGATACTATTTATCGTGGCATTTGCAACGGCTTCCGTTTCGATGGTAGTGCGACCTTTGCCAATTTGGCGCCAAATTCTAATCCAAAAAAACTGTTACTGGCGTCCACATCAGCACAATCAAAATACGTAGTCAACTTAATGCGCACGAAAGGTGAACCAAGCAAAATCTTGCTACAGCATCTTGCCTCGCTGGCACGCATGGCAGAACAAAAAGGTGGGAAAGTTTTATTATTTATGCCTCCTTTACTACCGGGCATGGAGGCCTCATTCTTAACGCACCCACAGTTGGCAAAAGCCCTCGCACATAGTAAAGATGTCCTGCGCAGCTGGGCAAAGCAGGAAAACATCGTCATTCTGGATGCAGGACAATCAGAACGATTTGGCTGCATGGAATACGAATTCCCAGATGAACATCATGCCTTCTCATCGTGTTACGCCAAAATATTTGGATCATTTTGGCAAGCTCATATGCATAGCGACAACCGCACCATAAGCTGGCCTACCGGCGATATATATCAGGACTAAACATGCCCAATACAAACGTAAAACAACTCTGGATTCTCATTGCCATAGCCGCGCTGAGTTTTTTGCCTGCACTCGGCTTCTACTATGTAGGCGAAGAGGCTATCACTCCCATTACGGCATTGGAAATGTCCCAACGCGGCGTGTGGCTACAGCAATATATGTACGGGGATGCCATGAGCCGCAGCTTGCTGTTTAATTGGCTAACAATAACATTTGCTAACCTGCTGGGCTGGGAGCATGTTCTGCTCACAACCAGAATACTGACCCTTACCGCGACACTATCGACATCCCTGGTTCTGGCATGGCTCACTCGCCATCTCTTCAAAAATGGGACGCTCGCAGCTTTTGCTGCACTGAGTTATCTCACTATGCTGGATTTATTGCTCTACCACGGTTGGTTAAGCTACGTTGACCCTCTATTTGCCTTCTTTACCTTTTCATCCATAGCGGCACTATGGGTAGGTGTTATAGAACAACGTCCCGCCATTTTAACAATGGCCGTAATAGCATTAACGGCAGCTTTTTTAAGCAAGGCTTACACGGCTTATATTTTCTATGCTACAGCAGTATTAGTGCTGTTGTTCTACACCAAGCCACGCGCCTACTTATTTAGACCTGTCGTATTGCTCATCCATATTAGTGCGCTTATCGCACCCATGATCTGGCTGTCACTGATACCAGGAGGCGCATCACAAGGCAAGCGGATGCTATTCGACATTTTACTCAAGCTTGCCCCTTCAACCTTGCTCGATTACCTCTACAGGCTGCTTATCTACCCTATGGAGGTGTTATTTTCGCTAGCACCTCTGCCAATATTGGGGATTTATTACTGGGCGCGAAAAAAATATAACCCTCCGGCTAATGGAACACACGTTCAATTAAAAATTGTCAGCTGGACTCTATTGTTATGCATACTTCCCTATTGGTTTGCACCCTATGGCGGCATGCGCTATTTGATGCCGCTCTATCCAATGTTTGCGCTAGTGGCTGCCTATGTCATCATGCAATCGGGCACCCACGCCATGGAGATAGCACGCAAGTGGATCATTGCTGCGATTGTGTTTAAGTTCGTGGTAGTGCTTTTTATTTTTCCTTACTACCAGGATCACTACCGGGGGAAAAATTATAACGATGCAGCGATAGACATCCTGTCCATAACCCATGGATATCCGGTTTACATCACAGATGTAAGTGCCAGCGGCTTAAACGTTGCCGCCTATATTAACAAGCATCGTCATCCGGCCACCGCCATCCAGCGGCCTCCGCATCAATGGCGTGATGGCTTTGTGCTGGTGCGCACGGCAGAGACGGACAAGATATTCAAGAAGTACAAGCTGGGCGGAGATGAGTTGTTATTAATGTGCCGAGGAGCGGCATGCCGCCAGCCAAGTAATTAACCCTGACTGCTAATAGCAATACCTGCCACGATGAACAATGCACCAACTACCTTCATCGTGGACATGGGCTCATGGAAAAATATACCACTGGCTATCATTACCAATACAAATGTCATGCTTATGAAAGGATAGGCATGGCTTAACTGCAGCCTTGAGATGGCCGCCATCCAGAATAGGGTCGCCAGAAGTGCCGCAAAAAATCCACTAATTACCCATGGGTTAAGTAACAACCTGATCAGGAATTCAATTTTCGCTGCCAGCTCATCAGGTAAAACTCCGGCTAGCGAGGTTTGCCACTTTATGACTAACTGCCCATAAACCGTTAATAGAATCACCATCAAGATATAAAAGTAGGGCATTAATACTCCGCCTTAACTACTGTGTTATCAGACGTACTTCTTAACAAACCCCTACTTTGACCACCGCAATTAGCGAGCAAATCAAGTATTGATACAGCACCGTCAAATTTCCCCCATAACTGTGGATAGGCTGGATAGTCATAGGACTTGTATTCCAAAACAATGTTGTTCGCTTCGAATTGCAGCTTATCCAGATATGCATCGGCAGAGGGGCCAGACAGATAATGGCTTGCATCTAGCTTCTTCAACATGGCTATCAAACGCTCGGTCTTGCAGCCTTCAGTGCTCAAGTCTTGCGAGCCCCAGAACTTAGTCTTTATACCCAGATATTCGCAAATTGATTTGGTAAGGCGAATATTCAACTGGCTAAGAGTCTCATCTTTATACTGATAAGCATCATACAGCAGGCCTAACACATCATTCAGATACGGTGCCTTACGATAATTTTCATTAATCAGATTGATGTGCTTAGACTGCCAGTCTAGCGCCTTCCCTTTTGAGAAGCGGCTGATCTTTACCTCGTTAATCAACGCCTTGCTACTCGGCAGCTCTATTGGCACGGTTATCCACATCGTGCCATTCGCAGCTTTTAACTTATTTCGGTTTCTCCAGCCGCCCTTGGAGTATTGAATGTCGTCATAGAAAACAAAATGATCAACCGACTGAATAAAATCAAAATAGCCGCGCCAAGGAATATAACTCGACTGAATAATACCAACGCGGCTTGTACCTTGTGTGCTCATAGTATTTCTATTCCTGCTTCTTGATGTGTTCCATAACAAAGCGCAGGCCTGCCTTTATAACGCGAAAACTCAAGGGTGTCTTTCAAAAGCAAGCTACCCGCAGCCAGCAAGGTTTCATTCGCTACATTTAACTTATCCGCTATCAAGCACCCCATACCGATGAAACTGCCATCCATCATGGTGGTTTTCCCGCCGATAGTCACACTGGGCGCGATATAGTTATGATGTCCGATATGCACATCATGGCAGATAATTCCACCCGACCAGATTAGGTTGTTATTGCCTAGCGTAGTATTGGATTCGATAATGACCGAGTCTAATACGATATTCCCATACCCCATTTTGACGTTAGATGCGATGACAGCGCTTTTACTGATTAGATTCATCAGCTCAAACCCCGAAGATACAATCTTTTCGTGCATGATGCCTCGCTGGCGCATCTTCCTATAACCTGCTGCAATCAACATTTGATGACTGTCAGGGTTATAGTTGGCACACAATGATGAAATTGGAATCAACGGACAACCATTGAAACTATCTGATGTATGGTATTCATCATCAACGACATACGCGATCACTTTCATATCTGTTTCAGCTTCTACTTTTTGCGTTAGAAATAGCGCAAAATCCGAGGCACCGTAGATAATTACATTCATAGTTTAAAGTTCGTATCCTCGCGTATCAAGTACAACGGCTTGTTTGAAGTTTTGAAGTTGATACGCGAAATGTATTGTCCAACCACACCCAGAATCATTAATTGAACACCGCTAAAAAACGCAATTGCGCCAATTACCGAGGCGTAACCACTGACAGAAATAAGGCCCGTCATTTTCCCAACTATCGCCCAAATCATCCATAGAAAACCGAGGCCGGCACTCACAACCCCAAGCCATGATGCTATCCTCAACGGCAGTTCCGAGAAGGAAAAGAATATATGCATAGTGTGAGCAATCAGTTTTGCCATATTATAATTGCTGCCCCCATACTTCCTGACACCATGCGTAACCTTAACCGTGCCATATTGGTTACAAATCCAGGATAAATAGCCGTCAACGAACGGAAATGGCGAAGTAAATTCGCACAATTTTTGCACCAAATGGTTATGTATGATACGGAATGAGCTATATGAATAATTCAGACTGGGTATTGCGATGGCAAAGACTTTCCTCGCGATAATAGAGGTCACATTTCGCCAAAGGCTGTGAGTCCGTTCCTCGAACACCGCATAAACCAGGCTATATTCTTCCTGTATCGCCTTAAGGTATAAATCAGGAATATCTTCAGGTAATTGTTCCAGATCATCGTCGATAGTCACGACCCATTCGCCGCGTGCGCAAGCCATGCCACATAATGTTGCTGCATGTTGACCAAAGTTGCGGCTCAACCTGACACCACGAATCCTTACATCCTGCTTAGCAAGGCATTGGATGACATCCCATGAATTGTCGCCGCCACAATCCTCTACGAACAGAATCTCGAAGCTTGGCGTGATAGTTGGCAGTACGGTCAATAATCTTTGGCACAGCTCATTGAGACAGTTTTCTGCCCTGTACACGGGAATAACAACGGAAATCAGTTGCGACGAGGTCACAGAGCACCCTCACTTTTCTTGCTTGCCAACACCAGCAATGAGCCACCCGCCGGAAATGTTATGCCCAATCGTAACAGCATGCACTCGATCATCATAACTCCGGATAAAACCATGTTGGTGAGTTGGCCGATACCAAAACCTGCGGCATCCATCTTCTCTTTTATTGCGGTTCCAGTCTTGCGATGTCGTCGTGACGCCAGCATTAGTGGTAATAGCAGTGAAACAAATGAGCTCGTATATTCCACGTGAAATCCAGCCGTCTCCAGCTTATCCAGCAATTCACTACGTGTGTAGCGACGCTTATGGTGCGCGAAGTCGTCAACCTGACTCCATAGCCAACGATGCTGCGGCACGGTAAGTGCAACCCAGCCATCATGCTTACATGCCTGAAACAATTGCGATAACACGGCCTCGTCATCTTCGATATGTTCCAATACATCGAACGCACCGATCAAATCGAACTCCGCGCTAAACGGGATGTGACGCGCGTCCATCTGAAACAGAAAAGCATCAGGTACTCGTTTTGCGGCATACTTGAGGCCCTCGAAATAAATATCGCTCGCGCTTAGCTTGGCCGCAGGGAACATCGAACGCAACCCTGATAAGACAAAGCCTGTTCCACAACCTATCTCCAGTATCTTGCTCGGCAAGCGGCAATGATTGCGCAACACGTCTCGCAGAATACGGTTACGCGACACGAACCAAAAATGTTCCGGCTCTACCTTAGCCATGGATTGAAAGAACTCAGGGTCAAACCCATCGTTCAATTCTGCAAGTGACGGGGCAAAGGTATAAAAACCATTATGTTTGACTGGGATATAGCCACAATGCGGGCAATGCCAGTCCGAGACGGAAAATTTATGCTGACATTCGAGGCAGAGTTTCATGCGGAGTATTTGTTTAATTGCCCAAGACCATGAAGTGTAGTGGCATGTAGTTATTTTCACAGATGAATTGTACATCCATTTTTCGGCTGATCGCCGTTAAGTTGTGCGTACAGCACCATGTGAACAGCTTTGTTATTGACAGCCACTATCCACAAGCTAACTTACTGAAGTGTTGTGCGATTGTCGCCAAGCATATATCAATTCACCAGCTGCTTCCGGTAAATTATCTCATATTCAAGCGCCACGTCGTTCCAGCTTCGGATGAATCGGGGCGGCTCGTCGCCGCGTCGCAATTGTTCTTCAACCGCGCTCGCCCATTCTGCGCTTGAAGCGGCAAGCGGCAACACCGCGCCCGCATCCGCCGTGACTTGCGTCGCCGCGCCGCACACTTCGGAAATCACCACCGGCACCCTGGCCGCCATCGCCTCGCTGATCACCATGCCGTAAGGTTCTGCTCTGGCGGGGTGCAGCAACACGTCGAATTCAGCATAGTGAGCCTGATCGCTCCAGCCCAATAGCCGATAACCGCCCTGCCAGCCGGCAAAAAGATGTTGCACCTCTTTAACCTCGGGACCCACCACACACAGTTGCAAATCGGGGCGCGCGCGGCGCAATTGCGCAACGATTTCCGCTGCCAGAGGCAGGCCCTTGCGCTGCCACTCTCTTCCGACAAAACCGATAACTCCACCTCCGGCTGGAACACGGCGCGATTCGCGCAGCACCGTTGCCGCCACGCCCGGAACGACAGGTTCCGTCAACTTGTGCGCCAGCTCGGGATAATAATGCGCCAACTGCTGTTTGATAAATTGCGAATTCGGCACGATCTGTGCCGCAACCGAAAGCTCGCGCCGCTCCAGAAACAATTGCATCGCTACGCGCAACGAAATCAACCGCCACCACGGTTTTTCAAAGACCGTGGCAAACGGCGGGCCGTGAAAGGTAGTGATGTGATGTGAACTCAAGCGCTCGTGGCTGTGTATCACACTGCCCGGACGCGGGTTCGCCTCCAGCCAGTGCGCCACCCGCTTGCCAAAACGCAGCAAAGCCAGCCAGCGCGGGCGCGGCGCAATCGTGCCCAGCTCGTGAACGACGATACCTTCCGGTTTTTCGGCCAGGCATATTTCGCACAGCACTTCGACCTGATGACCGAGATCGCGCAACTCGCGGGTGATTTCCCACACGTAGCGCTCCATGCCGCCCACCGGGCCGTAGCGGCGCACCACATGCAGCAGTTTCAGTTTTTTGTCGATAGTCGCAGTCATCAGTTTTCGAATAAAGCCGCTATAATCCGGCTCCCGGCGCAAAGACCCGAATAGTATGCAATTACTCGCAGAAAAACCACCTTGCTGAATGAATGATATACGGCCTGTGCAAAAACTCAGATCGCTCATCTTCGGCTCCATAGCTGCGCCAGCCAGCGCCGATCATCCCGCACGCAGCGAGGCGCGCTCCAAACGTAGCGATTACCGGCCCGATATCGACGGCCTGCGTGCCATTGCGGTGCTTGCTGTGGTGATTTTCCACGCCTTCCCCTCGCTGCTTCAGGGAGGGTTTGTCGGTGTTGACATATTTTTTGTCATTTCCGGCTTTCTGATTTCCAAGCATATCCGGGAAGAGTTATCTGCCGGGACATTCAGCATCAAGACCTTCTATGCCCGCCGGGTCAGACGCATCTTTCCGGCGCTGAGTGTGGTGCTGTTAGCCTGCGTGGCGATGGGCTGGGTGATACTGACGCCGGGCGAATATGAGCAACTGGGCAAGCATGTGGTTGCAGGAACTGCGTTTATATCCAATATCATCTTCTGGAAGGAAGCGGGTTATTTTGACAATGCGGCCGATACCAAACCCTTGCTTCATCTCTGGTCGTTAGGCATTGAAGAGCAGTTCTATATCGTCTGGCCTTTGTTTCTGGCCTTCTTCTGGCGCTATTCCAGACATCTGGCCTGGGCATTCATGGGTGTGCTGGGGATTTCACTGGCCTACAGCCTGATGACGGTACAGCACGATGTCGTGGCCGATTTTTATTCCCCGCTGACCCGCTTCTGGGAACTGGCACTGGGTGCCGGACTGGCGCATCTGGCGGCGCATAAACCCGCGATAAGCGCAATGAACCGCGCCTTCATTTCCTGGCTCGGTCTGGGTCTGATACTGAGCGCCATCCTCATCGTCAACCGCGACGATGCTTTTCCCGGTGCATGGGCATTGCTGCCCACGCTGGGCGCAGCGTGCCTGATCTATGCAGGCGAGCAAACCTGGCTGAACCGGCGCCTGCTGTCGCATCGTTTGCTGGTCTGGTTTGGGCTCATCAGCTACCCGCTTTACCTGTGGCACTGGCCATTGCTTTCTTTCGCGCGAATCATGGAATCGGGCACGCCCTCGATTGAGGTCCGGTTCTGGCTGGTTACAGCGAGTATCCTTCTGGCCTGGCTGACTTACCGTTTTCTGGAGCATCCGATACGCTCCGGACCCCGATCCCGGAAGATTATATGGATGCTTTGTTTGAGCATGCTGGCACTCGGCGCTATCGGACTGACCATTAAAAAACAGGACGGTTTTAAGTCACGCCAGTTTTCGATGCTGAACGGCGATTACAGCTCCATGCAACTCGGGGCAGATCGGGAGAAATTGCACCGCGAGTGCGGCCTTGCCGAGGCACAAAAATCCGGTTTTCAATATTGCCTGAGGGGCGGCACGGAAGAACCGCGCTACGCACTGCTGGGTGACAGCAAGGGCGAAGCGCTTTTTTACGGACTGGTACGGGAAGCTAAGCCGGGCAGGCAGTGGATGATGATAGGTTCTGTTTTTCCGCCGGAACCGGAGGCAGCGGCAGATGACCGCCAGCAAATAAAAAACCGGCTCGCGCTGGAATCGGTTGTTCACAACCCGGCTATCGAGGTCGTTGCCCTGACTGTGGCGTTACGCGGCATTTTTCCGGTCGATAGCAACACGGGATTCATCACTACCGCCCCTGCCCCCGATAAAACGGCTAGTTATAGTCGAACCATACAGTTGCTGGAGCAGGCGGGGAAGCGCGTGGTATTCGTCATCGACAACCCGACCTTCCCCGACCCCACCAGCTGCATCAGCGGCGGCATGACCTCCAGCTCATTCCTGAACCAGTTCCTGCGCCGCAAGGAAAATCCGCTTTGCACCCTGCGCTATACCGACCACCTTGCCGGAACGCGGGCCTATCGGCAGTTTATCGGGGAATTACAGCGGCGCCATCCCGCCCTGACCGTCTACGATCCCACGCCGTTGCTGTGCGATATTCCCCGCAACCTGTGCACCATCACCCATGAAGGGAAATTTCTGTACAGCTATGGCGACCATATTTCCGATTACGCCAACACCCTGATCGCACGGGATATGTTGACGGTTATCGGAAAGCCGGCACCCTGATCACAGCGGGGAATCGTCCCGCTTCTGTTTCAGCCAGAGTTTGATGTAGCGGTAATAGCTGTTCTCGGCATTCATCACGGCCAGCATAAAACCCTCCTGCCCATCCAGAAAGCCCGCACGCAGAAAATAAGTGCGGACAAACGCCCACCCGCCATGAAGCACGGCCTGGGCCAGGCCACCTCTTTTTCCCTTGCGTTCGAGCATGACAGCCGCAGCACCGGAATAGTTGTTCAGTTTTCCCAGCACATCGTCAAAATCCCGGTAGCTGTAGTGCAGCAGTTTCTGTCGCAGGCGTGCGGTGCGCCCCTCCAGCTGCACCGATTCATGTACCAGCGCATCGCTGAATCGCCCCTTGCCGCGCCTGAACAGGCGCAGTACAAAATCAGGCGACCAGCCGGAGTGGTGCATGAAACGACCGCAAAAGCTGGACAGACGCGAAATTTCGTAACCGTCTGCTTGCGGATTTTGCAGCACAGACTCGATTTCAGCGCGCAATTCCGGCGTGACCCGCTCGTCCGCGTCCAGCGACAGCACCCAATCGTGGCTGGCGTAATCCAGCGCGCGATTTTTCTGCGGCCCGTAGCCCGGCCAGTCATGCACAAATACCTTTGCGCCCAGTCCGCGACAAATCTCCACGGTAGCATCACTGCTGCCGGAGTCCACCACGATAATTTCATCCGCCCACGCCACCGACGCTATACACGCGCCGATGTTGCCCGCCTCATTTTTGACGATGATAATGACCGAGAGTTTAACCACGTTCGCTCCCCCCTTCGACTCCGCTACGCGGAGCCTGCCCTGAGCTTGTCGAAGGGCGCAGGTCAGGCCGCTTCGACAGGCTCAGGACAGGCTTGAGATTGGCGAACAGCATAGCCGCCATGAACGCAAAAAATAGCCCGTCAGCATGATCGTGCAATGCAGAATTAAACGCACCGTTCACCATGTAAGCCAGCACCAGCCCACGCGCCGCATCCTGCTCAAAAATATTGCCCAGCAATGGTGCATAACGCCATAGGGTGTAGAACAAATAAAGCAGCAATACCAGACCGATCAGCCCGGATTGCGTGGTAATCATCAAATATTCGTTATGCGGGTTGGTGGTTTGAAAGGCTTCTGTGCCACGTGTTTGTTCGGCAAACGCCCCCGCAAAACCTCCTGTGCCAGCACCAAATAACGGGTACTGTTGTACGATTTTCAGGCTGTTGTAATAGAAATCCAGACGGGCGGCGGTCGAAGAAGTCAATTCGGCATGATTCGGTTGCCATGCCCGTAATTCGGAGGCAATCAAGCCTACCCGATCATGCAGTCTCGGTGATGCAAAAAAAGCGGTCACGGCCAGAACTGCCAGCACCAGCATCAGGGCCACGCCTTGCCGCCAACCCCATACTTTGCCGCGCCCCCGCACATAACGCGCCAACGTAGCCCAGGAAAACCAGCCCAGCAGCACCAGTAAAATAAGATAGCCGGTTTTGCCCAGCACCATGAACAGTACATTGATGCCCGCTAGTACGGCGAACAAACCCCAAGCCCATTGAACAGCGCGCGAAGTCGCCTCGCGCAAATTGAGCAATGCGAGAAATACGGCGAATGCCATCATGTTATTTTGTGTGATGTGGCTGTGAAAAATAACCGGATTATCAGGTGTGGCGACTACGCTCATCCACGGCTGAACCGGCAAGCCGTGCAAACCGACCAGATACGACAACAGCAAGGTCAGCCCCATCGCCGCAAGAAAAGCACCCTGCGCCCGACGCCTCAAGGCCTCATTGGATAACATCAACATGAACATCGGGATAAAGGCCAGATCGGCGTATTTTCCCAACGCGCCTGCGGCCTCGCGCAAGGGCGTTGCGCCGTAAAACATGGCCGCGAACAGAACAAAAAACAGCAGGTATGCGGCGCGCGCGACAGGATGTTGAGCGGCAATCTGCCAGACGGCACGGGCATTGAACAATAAACCGAGCAGCAAAACAGCCAGCAGCACGTTATCCAGCGCTACGGAAATCGGTACGGTAAAACCCAGCAATATCGTAGCCGTCTGCAACAGCGTGCGCGCAGGACGCTGCAGGCCATTCGCCGCCGGGTTTGACCCCTCGAAGACCGGCTTCACGACCGAACCTGCGAGTCAGGCTGATACTCGGGCAGCCACTCTTCCAGTGCGGTTTTCACCGCTGCATCAGGCATGGTGGCAACATCGGTCCAGGCAAGCAGTCTCTCCAGCCACGCCGCATCGGCCTGCCGCGCCTGGGCAATACGCAATTTCGGGTGCGGAGTCGGCAGGGTATGTTCATTGTCTGCCAGCAATTCTTCGTAAAGCTTTTCGCCGGGGCGCAAACCGCTAAATTCAATCCTGATGTCGTCTTCGGTGAAACCGGAAAGGCGAATCAGCTCTTTCGCCAAATCCACGATTTTCACCGGCTCACCCATATCCAGCACAAATATTTCGCCGCCCTGCCCCATCAATCCGGCTTGCAAAACCAGTTGCGCCGCCTCCGGGATGGACATGAAATAGCGGGTAATTTCAGGATGGGTGACGGTGATCGGGCCGCCTTGCGCAATCTGCGCACGGAATTTTGGAATCACGCTGCCGGTGCTGCCCAATACGTTGCCGAAACGAACGATGACAAACTGCGTAGCATCACCTCCGGCTTGCGGGTTTGGCGCAGAGGGCTGCTGCAATGACTGACAGACCATCTCGGCCAAACGTTTGGAAGCGCCCATCACGTTGGTCGGATTGACCGCCTTATCGGTCGAGATCATCACAAACCTGGCTACACCGTGCAGCTGTGCGGCGCGCGCCACCGTCCAGGTTCCACGCACGTTATTCCGAATTGCCTGCCATGCATTGTGTTGCTCCATCAGCGGCACGTGCTTGTAGGCAGCGGCGTGAAACAACACCACGGGCTGATAGCGTTGCATGACTTCGCCCACACGCTCTGCATCGCGCACATCGCCCACCAGACAAATATAGTTCAGGGCAGGAAAAGCCAGTTGCAGTTCCTGCTCAAGAGTGTAGAGCGCGAACTCGCTTGCTTCAAACAACACCAGCCTGGCGGGCGTAAAACGGGCAATCTGGCGGCACAACTCGGAACCTATCGAACCGCCCGCACCCGTCACCATCACCACACTGTCGGTCAGCAGACCATGTAAACCGGCATTGTCCAGCACCACCGGATCTCGCCCCAACAAATCGTCCAGCTCAATCGCACGCAATTGCGACACCGCCACCTTGCCGCTCATCAAATCGTCAAAAGAGGGTACGGTGAGCGCCTGCACCTTCGCTGCATTACACAATTGGATGGCACGCTGACGCTGTTGATGGGAACTCGACGGCATGGCAACAATCACGCGCTCGATGGCAAAGTGGTTAACCCAATGGCTCAATTCATCCAGTGGCCCCAGCACTTTTACCCCATTCAGAATGCAGTTTTTCTTATCGGCATCATCATCCAGAAAGCCCACCAATTGCCAGGCCGGATTTTTCGCCAGATCTTTGGAGAGAATGACTGCCGCATCTCCGGCGCCCAATACCAGCACCGGCTCGCTGGACAGTTTCATGCGTCCGTGAAATCGGGTTTCTTTCCACATCCGGTACAAAATACGGCTGCCGCCCATGAATAAAACCAGCAGCAGTGGATTTAATATCAAAACGGAGCGCGGCACGACCAGATTACTGCGCAGCATCCACAATACAAACGGAATGGTGGCCGCCGCCAGCAGAACAGCCAGTACGATGCGGCGCAAATCATTCAGGCTGGCGTAATGCCAGATACCGCGATACAAGCCGAATTTCCAGAATATCGCAATCTGCAACGGGACAACCCACAGCAGTGTCTGTTGCATTTCGGCACTAAAGTCCGACGGCAAATCAAAATTGAAGCGCAGCAAATAGGCAAGCATCCAGGCAATGATGGCTGCGGCGATGTCGTGCAATATGGCCAGCACGGTACGTACATTCGAGTTAGGCAACATCATGGCTTTCTTTATTTGCGTCTTGATATAAACGCCAGCGTCGGTCTATCCAGATGCTCAAGCCCAGATAAATCGCAGCCCAGCAGAGCAACAAGCCGCCCTGCCCCCCGGCATCCAGACCGATACCCAGCAAGGCCGACACGCCCGCCAGCAACATCAGCGCATATTCCGCAATGGCGGTATTGCGGTGTCCCCAGCCCATCTGCACCAGGCGCTGATAATAATGGCCGCGATGCGCGTCAGTCAGTTTTTCCTTATTGCGCGCGCGTTTCAGCAGCGTCAGGGTGGCGTCCATCACAAATGGCGAGAACACCAAAATCGGGAACCAGAATGGCCAGTATCCCTGTTGCCAACCCCACACGCCGAAAGCCGCCGCGAGAAAACCGAGCGGAATGGAACCTGCATCGCCCAGAAACACCTTGGCCGGATGGAAGTTATGATAAAGAAAACCCAGTGCTGCTGCGCCCACTGAAAAGTTCATCATGGCAAAAGCCGGATCACCGTTCATCCATCCGGCCATCCCGTAGAAGCTAAAACCGAACAGCGCCATGCCGCCTGCCAACCCATCCGAGCCATCCATGAAGTTATACAAATTGATCATCCACACAATGAACAATAATACAGGCAGCATCCCTGTCCAGCTTATTCCGCTTCCCAGCAAGACACACGAGGCGGCGACAAAGTGGCCGATCAACCGTGTCCCCGGCGTTAAACTGCGTACATCGTCAACCAGCGACAGGACAAACAATCCCAGCACCGGCAATAAAATCCACCACAACCAGGGCTGAAACACCCAGCCGCTCAGCATGCCCGCCATCAAGGCGATGCCCCCGGTACGCGGAACGGGTTCGGCATGCAAGGAGCGTTCATTGGGAACGTCCTGAATCATGCGATCCTTGTGCTGCGTCAGTATCAGCGTCAGTATCAGTGTGACCAATGCGGAGATCAACGGTGAGTAATAGGTCATGCAGCGCTACCGTAGAATAAACGGGCGGATTTTAACAGTTTGTTCATCCACACCCACAAATTCTTAAGAAAACACCTTGTCCACGAAATACACGAAATACACGAAATGATTTAAGCAGGCAATTCACATCGCAAATACTCACAAGACAATTCTTTCAACTGTTGCTTTCGAACCACCACCGAAATTGATCAGCAAACCCAAGCGCATTCCACTTGCTTTCAGATAATTGATGACTTGCACCTTATGTTCCCCAGTCGTTACCGCAAGTGCTTTGAGTTCAACAATGATAGACTCATTACAAATAAAATCAGGGATGTAGGTCTGTCGTAATGGCTCGCTCTTATAGTAAAGCTTAATCTCTTTATGTTCTATAAATGGAATGCCACGTTTTAAGAACTCCTTCCCCAGACATTCCTGATAGACGGCCTCAAGGAAACCACCCCCCATCTCCCGATATACTTCAAAAACAGCCCCCTGAATCTGATAGCACTCTTCTTTGTACAAAATTTCAGCATCCATTTTTCGTGTCTTTCGTGTCTTTCGTGGACAAAGCCTTTCGAGCTGTTGATTCCATCAGCGCCAAGCACTGCTGAAAAACCCGTTGCGCACTGATTTCCCGCTGGCAAGGCGGCACATCCAATTTGGATGCCAGTCTGGGACAGTCACGTTTAAAACAGGGCGAACAAACCAGGCCGCTGCCAATGTGCTGACAGGCTTTGCCCAGAATGCCGCTGTAGCCCGGATCAGTCGGGCCATGCAGCATGATGCCCGGAATATCCAGTACGCTGGCCAGATGACCTATACCGGATTCAACGCTGACGAACGCCTGCGCGTGCAACAACACCCCCATCAATTCAGTCAATGTCAGCCTGGGTAAAACATGTGCCTGCGCGCCTCCGGCAAGCTGCAAACGCTGCGCACGCTGACGCTCTTGCTCATTACCCCACGGCAACAGACACAACCAGCCTTGTCCGGCCAGCAAACCCACCAGTGCCAGCCACGATGACTCCGGCCAGTATTTGCTGTTCCAGGTTGTGCCGTGCAACAGCACAATGCTGCGCTGACCGGCAAAGCCAGCCAACGCCTCCGGCAACTTTTCTGCCATTTGCCTTTGATGAAAAGCATACAACCCATAATCAGCGGGTTGCGACACATCCGCAGCAAACAACTTGGCCACAAGCTGCCGGTTTTTCTCGATAACGTGCAAACCGCGCGCTACACTGGCGGTCTTCAGATAGAACTTTGCCGCCAAAGGTTCGCGCGCGCTATCGGCATGAAAACCGTAAATATCCACCCCTGCAAGGCGCGCCAGCAGCGCGCTTTTGAGCAGCCCCTGCGCATCCAGCACAAGGTCGTAATTCTCCGCTTTGAGTTGTCGCTTCAAACCGCGCAGCAGGCGCGGCAGTCTCCACCAGTTTTTCTTGTGACTGCGCAGCGGCACCGGTATTACCTTGCTGACTGCCGAATGCCACCCCACCATTTCAGCAAAGGCAGGTTCCACCAGCCAGTGAATTTGTGCATCGGGAAAATGGCGGCGCAAATCACTGATAGCCGGAAACAAATGCAAAATATCCCCCAGCGACGACAGCCTTACGACGAGAATTTTCATGCCAAATTTACAACTTATCCATTATTAATCAACAGATTATTTTAAATTAAGGTTGATCTGCGTGCGATCTGAGATACCACTCGACAAGCCCATTAATACTCATGAATATACAAACCGAATAAATCAGCACTTCCTTCACCGCGTGCGTCTGGCTGCAGATCGCTCAAACTTCCCCTTGTTGCAACCCTGCCCTTCATGCCGACAAACCCATAAGCCAGTTAGCGGCATCAGTAATCCTGATCCCATTGCGGAACTCTTCTTGACGCAATCCATAAACGATCTGCACAGACTCCGCATCAGGAAACTGTCCAGCAAATCGCAACAAGCCTCGATGCGGCTTATTGTCGCCCAACTTGCATTCAATCATTTGTGTCAGCACACCTTCCTCGCTGAGCGCGAAATCGACTTCCGTGCCATCTTTGGTACGAATGTAATGCAGGCCAGCCGTTTTTCCCGCGCTATCCTGTAAAAAATGTACATGCTTCAACAGCATTCCCGCTACCGCATTTTCAAGGCGCCCCCCCCGATCACCTCGAACCAATCCTGTATCAAAAAAATACACTTTAGGGCTTTGCAAAATAGCGCGGGCAATATTGTGATGCCATGGCTGAACGGTAAAAACGATAAACAACGCCTGCAGAATATCCAGATAGCGCTTCAATGTCGCGGGCGAAACCGCCAGATCGCGTGCGATAGATGCCAACGAAAGGGGCGACCCTACACGTTCGCGCAACAACTCCACAAAAAGACGCATCGTGTTGATTTCGTGTAGACGTGAAAACTCCAGCACATCTTCACGGATCAGATCGTTGAAATACTGAGCACGCCAGCGATCAGCCTGCACCACGTCACTAGCCAGGCATGGCTCGGGAAAGCCGCCTCTTTCCAGCAAATGATCCAAAGCATCGGCGGGCGTCACATGCTGCTGTTCACACCACTCGCGCACCGAAAACGGATGCAAACGGAATGCAAAATAACGACCCGCCAGCGAATCTCCACCTTGCCGAAATGTTTCCATGCGCGCACTACCCGTCACCAGCAGAGCCTGCTCCGGTGCACGCCCATCCACCACCCCCTTCAGCCAACCTTTCCAGTCACGCATTTTGTGAATCTCATCCATGACGAGCAGCTTGGCGCGTGGATTCCATGAATGTCGCTGCAACACAACCCGGTCCGGCAACACATCCCAGTTGAGGTATTGAGCATTCCCGAACAACTGCATCAACTGACGGGCAAGCGTAGTTTTCCCCACCTGTCGTGGGCCAGTCAACACCACCATCTTGGTGGTCAAATCCTTCAATACCAATTCGTCAAGGTAGCGTTTCATGGACTAAGCATACTATTAAATGCAATTAAGTCGCAACTTTATTATCAAGCACTGCGTAAAAGTCGAAAAAATCTGTCCAGAAAACCTGCCAACCGTGCCAACAAAGCGCTTTTCAGCAATATCCGCGCCTCATTTCATCCACGAAGAGGTTTTAGCAGGGATGATGCCGTTTAGCATCAACTCGCAAAGGCACGAAATTCACGAAAGAAAACAATCGACTACATAAATTGAGCAACGCACCCAACGGGTGATGCAACAAATCAGGATATGCATTTGAATTTGTTCGTGTTTTTTGCGAGCATCCGCTTTGCGGATTGCCTGCTAAAACC
>JAUSAO010000046.1 GCA_030652475.1 Gallionella sp.
CAGAAGCCCGAATGTCAGCGAGCCAATCCCAATGAGGAAACTACTGACTGGAGAGCCGTATGCGGGAGAACCGCACGTGCGGTTCGGAGGGAGGGGAGGGCTAGCGCCTTTCTCTACCCCTATCGAATAAATCAGCATCTCTTTAGCGATTGCAGAAGGGTAGTGCCGCCATTATTTTCTGAAGGATATGCCATGACCACAAACACCACCGCCGACAGCACGGATGACTATAGCAACAAGGATAGGCGGACCCATAACCATTTACGCGGCTGTTTTGAAACAGCCTGCCTCATCACAGCGCCTTTCCTCGATAAGCGACAGGGATTATCGGGTATGCCCTTGAAATTATCTGCACTTCAAGCCTTGCGTGATCACTACCCGTCGCTGACACAGCAGGATATCGCCATCCTCTTTTCGACAGTGCAAAATTATCACAGTGTTCGTTCGAGAACCTGATTCTACCCAGGTATATACGAACAAAAACGGCTGCCATAGTTTAGCAGCCGTTCATATGGGTTTCACAAGTCATTCGTTCAGGGTGATTTAGTCATCGTGATCTTTATCATGCTTGCGGCCATGATCGTGATGATCCTTCTCTTTATCATCGCGATGGCGCTTGGCAGTCTTGGCAGTGGTTACCTTTACCTGAGCGGGCTGAACTTGTTGTGGCGCAGCCGAGCTGCTGCCAATAGCGGCACCGGTTCCGCCGCCGATGGCCGCACCGAGTATCGCACCGTTTTGTCCACCCATGCTGTGTCCGACTGCCGCACCGGCTGCCCCGCCCAACGCGCCACCGAGTACCGCACCGCTATCTACCGCATAGGCGCTGGTAGTAGCCGAAAGTAACAAAACGATAGCCAAGGTTTTTTTCATATTGTCTCCTGAGTTGATAAGTTGCCATGATTTGCTGCATTGCTTAGTCAACGGTTACGCGACTTTAGTTCCTAAACGTATTTGTCGGGAATCTTTCTATCATGCTATCCTCGGACACCTTACATGAAATCCAATAGATATGTCCGTTTCCATCAAGACACCACAAGAAATCGAAAAAATGCGCGTCGCAGGCCGACTGACAAGCGAAGTGCTTGATTATATTGCTCCTTTTGTCAAAGCCGGCATCACCACCAATGAGCTGGACCAGCTGTGTCATGACCTCATTGTCAATGTACAGCAGGCCATCCCTGCCCCGCTCAACTACGCGCCCGGCGGCCATAAGCCCTATCCAAAATCCATCTGCTCCTCGATCAATCATCAGATTTGTCACGGCGTGCCCAGTGACAAGGTGCTGAAAAACGGCGACATCGTCAATCTGGACATCACGGTCATCAAGGACGGCTATCACGGCGACAGCAGCCGCATGTTCTACGTGGGTGAGCCCTCCATTCAGGCCAAACGCTTATGCGAGACGACCTATCAGTCATTGTGGCGCGGTATCCGGGTGGTCAAGGCCGGTGCCTATCTGGGCGATATCGGCCATGCGATTCAGAGTTTCGTCGAGCCGATGGGCTATAGCGTGGTACGCGAGTTCTGTGGACACGGCATAGGCGCAAAATTCCATGAAGAGCCGCAAGTACTGCATTACGGTCGCCCGAAAACAGGCTTGAGACTGGAAGCTGGCATGGTTTTCACCATAGAACCGATGATCAATGCCGGAAAAAAAGACATCAAGCAACTAGGCGATGGCTGGACCGTCGTGACCCGCGACCACAGCCTGTCCGCGCAATATGAACACACCCTGCTGGTCACCGAAACCGGCTTTGAAGTGCTGACCGTATCCGCTGGCTGCCCCGCTCCGACCCCGTTGTAAAATGAAACGGCTATAGTCATGCCGAACGCACCGATTCCACCAGGCGCTGATATTCCCGCACTGCGCGCATCATTGCGCCGCGACCGGCTGGCGCTGGAGAAAAAGTTCCTGCAACAGGCCAAAGCGGCACGGCTGCTCAGCGCGCACAGCAAACTGATAGATCGTTATTTGCGCCATATCTGGCAGCAACTCGCATTGCCTGACAACACCGCGTTAATCGCAGTCGGAGGCTACGGGCGCGGTGAATTGTATCCAAAATCGGATATTGATCTGCTGATACTGCTGGATGGCGAAGCGGATGCCACCCTGCAGCACAAGCTGCACGAATTGATCGCCCTGCTGTGGGACATCGGCATGGAAGTGGGTCACAGCATCCGCAGCGTAGCGGAATGTTTGAACGAAGCGGTCGATATCACGGTACAGACCAATTTGCTGGAAGCGCGTCTGCTCTGTGGCAATACACTCCTTTTTGACGAACTGGGGGTCGCCATACGCGACCAGCTGAATCCGCGCGAATTTTTCCTTGCCAAATTGCACGAGCAGCAACAGCGTCACAACCGGTTTGACGATGCGGATTTCAATCTTGAGCCCAATCTCAAGGAGAGTCCGGGGGGCTTGCGCGATCTGCAAACCGTTACCTGGATCAGTCGCGCGGCGGGACTGGGCACGCACTGGACGGAGCTTGCCAGAGCCGGCTTGATAACGGCGAGCGAGGCGCGCCAGATCGCACGCCACGATAGCCTGCTGCAAACACTGCGTACCCGCCTTCATTATCTCGCCCATCGTCGCGAAGACCGCCTGCTGTTCGACTTTCAAACTGCACTGGCCGAACAAATGGGCATCGCCCCTTCCGCGAATCGCCGCGCCAGCGAGCATCTGATGCAGCGCTATTACCGCACCAAACTCGCGGTGCGCCAGTTCAACACCATCCTGCTGCAGAATCTGCACGACCACCTGTTTCGCGAAGCACCGCCGCAACACGCGCTGAACGCACGATTCCGCGTCATCGGCAGCTTGCTGGAAATACGCGATGAGCAGTTGTTCGAACACACGCCGGAAGCGATATTCGAGCTTCTTTTAATCCTGCAGCAACATGGCGAACTGACGGATATTACCGCCCTAACCTTGCGCGCCTTGTGGCGGGCACAACCGCACATAGGCGCGGCATTCCGCCGCAATCCGATCAACCGCGCGCGTTTCATGGAAATCCTGCGCCAGCCGCAGGGTGTCACCCACGCGCTGCGCCGCATGCACCAATATGGCATTCTGGGGCGCTATATTCCCGCCTTCGGACGCATAGTCGGCCAGATGCAGCACGACCTGTTTCACGTGTACACAGTGGACAAGCACATCATGATGGTGGTGCGCAATTTGCGCCGTTTCGCATTGCCGAAACACGCTCACGAGCTGCCGCTGTGCAACAAACTGATGGGTGAATTTGCCCGCCCCGAAGTGTTGTACATCGCCGGCCTGTTCCACGACATCGCCAAGGGGCGCGGCGGCGATCATGCGCTGCTGGGCAAAAAGGATGCCCGCCTGTTCTGCACACACCACAAACTCAGCCGGGACGACAGCGATCTGGTGGTCTGGCTGGTCGAACAGCATCTCACCCTGTCCGCCACCGCACAAAAGCAGGACCTGGCCGACCCGGAAGTGATCGCCGTTTTTGCCGACAAAATCAGGAATGAGCGCTATCTGGTTGCGCTGTATCTGCTGACCGTTGCCGATGTGCAAGGCACCAGCCCCAAGGTCTGGAATGCCTGGAAAGGCAAACTGATGGAAGACCTGTTCCAGCTGACACGCCGCTATATGAAAGAAGGCGTGGCCGCCAACCGTCTGGACGAAATACGCGAACAAGCCGCGGCCACGCTGAATTTATATGCCATTGCGCCGGAATCCTACCGCTTGCTATGGGCGCAGCTTGATGACAGCTATTTTCTGGATCACGAAGCACAGGAAATCGCCTGGCACACCCGCTTGCTGGCCTTCAGGGTCAATGCGGCCACTCCCATCGTAAAAACGCGCCTGAGCCGCGCGGATACCGGCTTGCAGGTGATGGTGTATTGCCCGGATCAACGCTGGCTATTCGCATACATTTGTGAATTTTTCTCACGCATGCAATACACCATCGTTGATGCCAAGATACACACCACGCAACATGGTTACGCATTGAACAGCTTCCAGGTCATGGAAATCACCCGCAGTGATATGGCCTACCGCGACCTGATGAACTACATCGAATTTGAACTCACCGAAAAAATAATGCAGGGCAGCAAGGTCGGCGCCATCACCACCGGACGGGTAAGCCGTCAGCTCAAGCACTTTCCGATCAATACCAAAGTCAATATTGAGCGGGACCGCCATGGCATGTACGTGCTGTCGCTGATCGCCGGTGATCGCCCGGGACTGCTGGCGCGCATCGCGCAAATTCTCGACAAACACGGCATCCGTCTGCACCGCGCCAAGATCAACACACTGGGCAGCCGGGCCGAAGATGTATTCTGGATCAGCGGTGCGATGCTGCTTCGCCCGGAGGAAACCCGTTCCTTCCTCAACGAATTGCTGGAAAAAATCTAGGGGGATGCTGATTTATTCACCAAAACTGTCATTGCGAGCGTAGCGCTCCTCGCAAAGACGATTTAATCAGCCTTTCCGTAAGGAAAAGCCAGAATCATCACGCGAACTGAATGACCGTGCGTCCGTGCGACTTGCCTTGCAGCATTTGAGCAAATATTTCCGGCAATTGCGCTAAGGATACACAATGTGTCACCTGTGCCAGCTGCTTAGGATACAAACCTGCACCTCGTCCTCCGGAGGTATCGGAGGAGGAAGAGTCTATGCTCAGACGCCGCCAGATTTCGCGGCGCAACGGCATCGCGGTAGCGGCGGAATCAATCCCGATCAGGCGCACACCGCGCAGAATAAAGGGCATCACGGTGGTGTGCAGTTCGATACCGCCCGCATTGCCGAAACTGGCAATCGCGCCGTTCTGTTGCATGCTGCGCGTCAGCCAGGCCAGCGTCTCGCCGCCCACCGCATCCAGCGCACCGGCCCATTGCGCCTTTTCCAGCGGCCGCGTGCCCATCACCAGATCATGGCGCGAGAGGATTTCGGCAGCCCCCAGCGACTTCAGATATTCGTGTTCGCTGTCCTTACCCGTCAATGCGACGACATGGTAACCGCGCTGCGCCAGCATCTGTATCGCCAGGCTCGCCACCCCGCCGCTCGCACCGGTGACGATGACTTTGCCGTTCTCAGGACGCAATTCGTTTTGTTCCAGCCGGTGTATCGACAACGCTGCCGTAAAGCCCGCCGTGCCCAGTGCCATCGCGTCGAACAAGGTCAGCCCCGGCGGCAGCGGCACGACCCAGTCGGCGGGTACACGCACGTATTCGGCAAAACCGCCGTCATGATCCACGCCCATGCCGTAGCCGGTGACCAGCACGTCATCGCCCGCCGTGAAGCGCGCGTCAGTCGAAGTTTCCACCACCCCTGCCACATCCACCCCGCCGACACAGGGAAAGCGGCGTATCACTTTCCCTGCGCCAGTAGCCGCCAACGCATCCTTGTAATTCACGCTGGAATAATGCGACTTGATGACTACCTCGCCGGGATCGAGATCGGAAAGCCGAAGCTCGACGAATCGCCCGGCGGATAATCCGTTCTCTTCGAAAATGCGGTAGGCGCGAAACTTCATTTACACTTCCGTTGCGCTTGTAACATGAGCGAAGTCCACCTGCAATGTATCGAAATGGGCTTTCCCGCACTGAATCTTTGCCCACTCCGAACCGCGTAACTTGAGTTGATCCTTGGTGCTTTTCGTTTCACGCACCAGATAAACCTTGGTATCGTCCTGCTTCACAATCGCCCAATCCGGGTTGTAAGTGCCGATGGGTGTTTCGATCTTGAACCAACCCGGCAGTTTGATGAAAAGCTTGATGTCCTCGCGTTTGCTCATAGCCTCTGCGAAAGCGCGTTCCACTTCCGACTCAAACAGCACGGCATCGTAGATGCTGTTGTCCACCTCGATCATGCTGGTTAACGCGCCGGTAATTTCCTCAGCCTCAAACAACATCATTTCATACTCTTGCCCGCTGATGCGCTCGTACTTGATGCCGTCTATCATCAGGTTGTGCAGCTCCGCCTCTATGGCCTGCCGGGCTTGTTCGAGGAATTGCTGCGGATTTTGCTGCACTTCGTTCAAGCGACCGGAGCGCATCAGAATCTCGACTATGGTTTTGCGTGTCAGCTCGGTTTTCGCCTGCAAATACCCCAGCATATCTGGCATATTAATCACAGCGTAATCCTTGGCCTCGGCCTCGCGCACCCCTAGCAGTTTTGTACCAATCCCTTCAGCGGACATGACGATGCCACTCTTCTGAACACTGATACGGCTAGGCGCAATTTTGTCGCGCGCTGCCAGATTTTTTGCAGCGTGGGCAACTAGCACGTCCGTTTGATAATCCACCGCATAGCGGGTCTTGTGTTTTATGCGGCTCCATAGCTCCTTGAAATCCTCATTCAGCCGCCAGCCTTGTTTCAGCCTCGCTGTACGCGCTTCTTTCTTGTTGACGATGCGCCCCGCAAACGACACGCCGCATTCGTCCTCAATTTCGGTTTGCAGCTTCGCGGCAAATTCGTCGTAATGCTCGTTGGCAATCACCGTCAGTCGGTTAATACTGGCGTCGAAACAGCGTTCGCCACTTTCCAGCACCGGCAGACGTAAACCCCGGCCTATTTCCTGACGCTTTTTAATGTCGGATTTAGTCTCGTTCAGCGTGCAAATCTGAAACACGTTCGGGTTGTCCCAGCCCTCTCGCAGCGCCGAATGGCTGAAGATAAAGCGTAGCGGCTCATCTGTTGATAGCAGTCGCTCCTTGTCCTGCATGATGAGCGCATAAGCGTCATCGTCCGCAGCCGTATCGCCGCGCGTGTCCTTGGGTATGCCTTTGTAGGCGGAAAAGTAACCGTTGTGTACCTTGTCCACCGGCAAAGGCGACAGCTCGCGGTACTTCGGCAAGGCTGCCAACTCTTTGTACGCTTCGATAAACCAATGACGTATCTTGCCGTCTTCAGCGGCATAATTTGCCACCCGGTCAATGAAAAACAACGACAACACTTTCAATCGTGCATCAACCCCCGCAATGTCGGGCAACAACTTCTTGATGCGCAGCTCTTTGTCAAAGTGCTCACGCACTGTTTCGCGTATCTGCACACGCATTACATCATCGTTGCGCCCGCCGTGTGTCTGCCCGACATTCAGCACCAGCCCGTTGGTGAAACTCACATAACCATTCGCCGCATTGATCTCGTCAACGATGTGGTCGGCATAGTTGCCGCGTTGGTTGGCCTTGTCAAACAAGTCCACGCCGCCCGCACTGATAGATATGCTCTTGCGTTTCGGCCCGGTTTTTTCGTTCACGTCGATCAATAATTTGGCGGTAACCTTGGTCTTGGTCGCACTGATGCTTTGCACCTGAATGTAGGGCTGATTGAAATCCGGGGCATCCAGAACCGAACTGACCTCGATGCGCTTCACCAGCTTCAGGTCGTAAGCCTGTACCGGGTCGAGTTTGTAAACGAGGTTGTATCTGTTTCGATGCGTCGCCGAATAGCGCAAGGTGCACAGCGGATTCAGGCTGGCGATGGCTTTCTTTGCTTGTTCGCTCTCCATGTTCTGCGGCTCATCCAACACCACAATCGGCTGTGCCGCCTGCACAAACTCAATTGGCTTCCGACCAGAAAGCTGGTCTTTATCCTGATGGATGACATTGTTCGCCTGCTTGTTGAAGGCGTCGATGTTCATCACCAGAATTTGCAGTGTATTGCTCTGCGCGAACTGGCGCAGCTTGGAATACTGCTTCGAGTCATACACCCAGCTATCGAACGCCACATTGCCGAACATCGTCTGAAAATGTTCCTTCATCAGACGTAAACTGGTAATCACACCTTCGCGTATTGCCACGCTCGGCACCACGATGATGAATTTGCTGAAACCGTAGCGCTGGTGCAGTTCAAAAATGGAACGCAGGTAAACATAAGTTTTGCCTGTGCCGGTTTCCATCTCCACCGAAAAGTTCATGCCTTCCAGTGCAATGCTGTTCGGTAATTTGTTGGCCTGTTGCACCGCTTGCAGGTTGCGCAGCAACGCCGCCTCATCCAACGCAAGCTGGTTACCCATACCAAGCTCTGTCAACCCCGCCAGCGAGCCCACATCAAAGACAAGCTCGAACGCGCCGGAACTCAGCGGCTGCCCGTCAAAAAGGCCGAGTACAGCATCAATCGCATCGCGCTGGTATTGCTGGTTGCTATCGAATCTGATTTTCATGCGGCAAGCTCTAACAACTCTTGCTCCATACGCTTAATGCCAGCGATCAGATTTTTGAAACTACTCGAACGCTCATTACCAATTTCCAGATATTTGCCTATTTCTCGTGAACCGCTTACTTTTTGATAACACTGCTTCGTCAATACAATGAGTTCTTTGCTCGGGTTATGCAGGTAATCAGGTTTTCTGAATTTTGCGATACCCTGTTGTTTCGCCAATCCCTTTATCCCTAAACCTGATTCAACGGCAGCCAGATCAGCCAAATAAAAGCTTTCCAATTCGCGACAAGCAATCCGTACCAGCGAAATGCCATGTCGACCTGCTTCTCTACACCGAGACAACAAGGCCTCCTTGATTATGTGACAATCCGGCGCAGCATCCTGATCGCGCATCACGACAAACCGGACATGCGGATTAAGATATCCCTTCATCCTTTTTACCATCTGTTTTTCCAGATCCTGCTTCCCCTCGAAGTCGAGCAGTCGCGGCCTGATTGATGAATCAAGTATCCGGGGTAGCATGCTTTCCAACATGGCTTTGGCCGATGGTTCTTCCAACAGAAATACCAGTTCTTTCATTGCGGGTCAGCTCCCTCAAAGAACCCCTGTTTCCACAGATAACCCATCTTGTCGCCATCTGCCATATAGGCGGCGATTTGCGGGTCATCTTTTGCGCGGTATATTTCAGTATTGCCTTGCGTCTTGACCAGCCAGCACACCTCGTCCAGTTCAACCGCATTCAAAAAATCCGGCGAGTGTGTCGAGACCAATACCTGCCCGCCACGGTTGGCGTATTGTCTGAACTCTTCAGCCAATTCCACCATGAGTTTTGGATATAGCTGATTTTCAGGCTCTTCCACACATAGCAATGGATGTGGTTTGGGATCATGCAAGAGTACCAAATACGCAAACATCTTGATCGTACCGTCTGAAACATAACGATCAAGGAACGGCGTCTTGAATGATCCATCTTGAAACCGCAACGTCAAATAGCCATCATCCTGCAATTTTGGTTCAACGCCACTTACTCCCGGCACACGACGCGCCATCGTATCGAGAATTTTTCTGAAAGTATCGGGGCTTTGCTCGAATAAACGTTGTGCCACGAGAGGTAAGTTATCGCCAGATTCTGACAAGTGCTCGACTTCACCCGAAGCTTCCTTGCGCCCTCTTGCTGCGCTGATATGAAAATCTGACACATGCCAGGATTCAATCAGCTGTCGAAAAGCATTAGCCGCCTTGAACCGTTCAAACTGCCCCAAGCCCTTGATGGCAAGCGTATCCGGCGAGACCTTTTGACTTTCCCGTGTCAGTTCCTCATCTTCCTTGTTGAAATTTTCTTCGTTGGTAATCGCGTATCCCTCGCCATTTGAAAAATCCAGAAAATGGAAAGGGCTGCCATAACGACCACGCTTGTAACGCAATAGCTCACGCTTCACATAAGGCACATTGTTTCGTTCCGAGATTTCCAGCGAATAAGTAACCAAACGCTCAACCTCGGCAATCAACATCCGATACTGAATCTCGATCAAGATCGTGTCTTCATCCGTATCTCGGCTCAGTACTTCCTTGAAGCGCCCCCTTGAATCAAGAGCCTGACGAACATTGCCCTTAAGGCAATCGTGCAGAAAACCAAACACATCAAACAAGGTTGTTTTCCCCGAACCATTCGCCCCAACCACCACCAAAAATGGGGGAATATCTTTCAGTGTCGCATCGCGGAAAGCCTTATAGTTTTTCAGACGTATTGACTCGATTCTCATTTGAAATTCCCCGCACGTTCTTGTAGATAAATTTGCGCCATCGCATCGCGCTGGTAGGGCTGGTTGCTATCGAATTTGATTTTCATCGGCAGCTTTTTTCAGAGCGTAAAGTTGCTCGATCAACAGTGGGCATTCGTTCTGGATAATGTCCCAGACCACATCGTTCTTGATACCCAGATAGCCATGCACCAGACGGTTACGCGTGGCGACAATTTGTTTCCATTCTATCTCACCGGCAAATGCGCGAACCCGTTCCGGGATATGCGTCGCCGCCTCACCCAGCAGAATCAGGTTATGAACCGTCGCATCATAATTGAGGCCGATGGCCACAAATTTTTCCTGATCCAGACCATCGGTATAAAGCACCACTTTTTCGGCAAAGGCGATCATGTCCGTCACATAAAAACGCCATTCTCTTTCCAACGGTTCAGACATGGATCAAATCCCTCTCGATATAGGGTTTTAGCTCGGGGCGGACTACCTCTTTTTGCACCAGATCAATCGGGCATTTCAGCAAATCTTCCAGATAAAACTGCACACCGAAATAGCGTTTCGCTGTCGAGCGTCCCTCGAATTCAACCATCACATCAATGTCGCTGCCGACCTGCGCCTCATCGCGTGCGGTCGAACCGAACAGCGCCAGATCGGTGATGCCGAAACGCCGCACCAGTTCCGGCTTGTGTTCTGCCAGCAGCTTCAGAGCATCTTCTTTTCGCATCGTTTCCTCCTACACCGTTTTGAAAATAATCCCGTGCGACTGCGCTTCCAGCACGGCGTTGGTTTTCAGCGCGTCGTCGCCATCAAAAGCCATATCGAGGCACAGCACCATTTGCGGCTTGCGCGCAAACAGGGCGCGCAAGGTTTCACGATCTAGATGCGCTTCGAGACAGATCAGCAGATTGCCGTCGGCAATAGAAAAGGCCGTTCGCCCCATAGAACTTTTGGTCGGGCACCCGCCTGAGCCTGTCGAAGGGCGTGCTTCGACAAGCTCAGCACGAACGGGTAACTGAATTCCCTCCACCCGCACCGACAGCGGCATCCCGCATTTCAAAATCAGTTCGTACAACCGGTCTTGGTCGCCGCGTTCGGTCAGCACGTTGTCGGCATACAGGCTCAACTGCTCAGCCAGTTGTTCGGCGGATTGCTGCGCCTTGTCCGCGCGCCAGATTTTGAAATTGCTGGAATGGAGCTTGAAAGCACGAAAGCCCAAGTCACCCGCATTGCCATTCTCGCGCCCCTCTCCATCATTCCCGTGCCCCTCTCCATCATTCCCGTGCCTCTCTGCGTCATTCCCGTGCCTCTCTTCGTCATTCCCGCGCCTCTCTTCGTCATTCCCGCGCAGGCGGGAATCCAGCAATTCTAGATGCCCTTGATTTGAACCCACTGGATTCCCGCCTGCGCGGGAATGACGGCTCTCTTGCAGCTTCGCGATCACCCGCCGTACCCGCTCACGGGTGATGTGCGCGATGGTCGGGTATTGCGGGTTGTCGGTTTTTTCGGGCAGCTGCACGAGGATGAAACGACGGTTACCGCCGTCTTGCTGGTTCAGGTCAAGCACCGCATGAGCGGTAGTGCCTGAGCCTGCGAAGAAGTCGAGAACAATGTCATCTGATTCAGTTACATAAGCAATAAGGCGTTTAATATCATCTGTTGGTTTTGGATTATCAAATACACGTTCACCATCGAATAATGCATTGAATTTGTTAGCAGATGTTTGCGCATAGCTGAAATGGACACTACCCATAACTTGGTCGTGGTTGTCAAATAAATTTGTTCTTACTCTTGGCACAGTAGTTTCGTCAGCCCCAAATACAATACGACCTCTTTGCACCTCCTCCCAAAATCGCTCTTGTCTTGGGTAACGCCAACCGCTTATTGGTAATTTGCACGGTTTTAGTGTTTTGGGGTGGATAACCTCATACTTGGGCCCATTGCCACCAGGCCAATTAATATTACCATCATCTCTGTATGGCCCATTTTCATCCACCTTTTTGTATCGAGTTATTGGGGAACGCGAATCATCTGGCGATATTGTTGCGTAAAATTCGAGTAAACCTTGTCGTACTGCATCCCAGTTTGATGCATGTTCTTTCCTAAGGGATAAGGAAATTACAAACATACCACTTTAGGATGTATTGTTATATCCCACCAGTTTAAAACAGTGGAGCGTTGCAGCCGCTGTTCAAGTTCTGTTTTTTCGTTGCCACAAACCTTTACACCTTTCTCATATGGCG
>JAUSAO010000038.1 GCA_030652475.1 Gallionella sp.
TTCGGCGTTACGGCCGCGCAATTGGGCGAGACTGCGCAGGTAGGCGGCGGCATCATGCGCCGCCTTTTTCTCCATCGCACTAATGGGTGATGCGCGCTCATTCCCCCCGGTAGGCTTTTCCGTTGCCGGGGGCTTGCCGATTTCGCCGCCGATGCCGATCGCCACCGGCGTGGCGGCACCCAGATTGGTGCCCGGCGCCATCGCGGCGATGTGACTGGCGTAAATAATGTAAGTGCCGGCGCTGGCGGCGCGGGCGCCGGAAGGTGTAACGAAAGTAGCCACCGGCACCGGTGAGGCAAGGATGCCCTGAATCATCTCGCGCATGGCCGAGTCGAGTCCGCCCGGCGTATTGAGCCTGAGCACCAGCAGCTCTGCCCGCGCCTGCTTCGCTTCGTTCAAAGCGCGCAAAAAATAAGCTGCGCTGGCCGGGCTGATGGCGCCATCAATCCCGGTTACCACGACCGTCCTGGCAAAGGCGGCAAGCGGCAGGAGCAGCAGCACGGCGGCAAAACAGATGAAGCGTTTCATCGTTTCCTTTCTGGACAACAGTGACATCTCACCTCTCACGCAGTCATCACTGCATGTACTGTATACCCGCATTGGGATGAAAGGACAATATGCCGAAATGCCTATATGTTTTTCGTCTTCTCGGCCTCGCCGTCCATCAGCAGCGTTTTAGCCCGACGCAGAACTTGGCATCCTCCACTTTCGGCACAGATGCTGGATTTGTCCGCGCAAGCTTGGCTTCCAATTCGGAGACGCACAATGCCGACAGTGCCTTGCATTTTTCCAGATTGGCAACTCGAATAGATGCGCTCGATTTGGGTGACCCCATTTTCCCTATTTTCGTGCCAGTCTGGCCGGTATAACGGAATATTATTTCACCAAGGTTACCGGGATGTTCGCGAGGTGCATCACTTTGGTTGCCACTGAGCCGAGCACGAGATTGGCGACCGTCCCCATGCCGCGCGTTCCCATGACGATCATGTCGCATTGATAGTGCTGCGCATGCCGAATAATCGCCTCCGCAACTTCGCCGGAGGCGAACTCCAAAACGTAGGGAATGCCGGCTTCGTCCAGCAAGGCGCAGGCGGAGCGGGATGCGTCTCTTCCCGCCTTTTGCGTCCATGCGTCAACAACCTCCTGGCGCGGCTTGAGCAGGATATCGATATACAGGAGTTCAGGCTGCACGTTCACGACATGTACCTCCATCGCCCCCAGGTTCTTGATCAAATGGATCAGGTACTTCACCGCGCGATTTGAGTTTTCGGAGCCGTCCGCCGGCAGCAGAACTTTGAGCATGTTCTCTCCTTCACATCGTTTGTATTATTTTAAGCAACGAGCCATTATCAAAAAAACTCAACGTCGACTTTTCGACAGATACCCCGGTGAATAAGCCAGTGTTTGTGCCTTGCAAATCGCGCAATACCGAGCAACCAGAATCTACTGATAGGAATGTCACCATTGGTAATGACTGACCTAAAGCCGAGCACAAGTAAGTATGCTGGCCGTTATTTGCCTTGAATTATCTGGACATGAGCACTGCCCAGCTTTTGGTAAAGGCGAATCTGTCGCTGGAGTGGCCACCAGTCGTAAAGAAAAGTCTGCAGTGGGCGCCACATGGCAACCCAACCGACGATCGTAAGACTTTCGCGTGCTATGGTGGCGCCGGTATTAGTGCCGAGATTTCCAATGGCATCGGCCGCAATCAGGCACAGCGTTACAAAGACAATACCGATGGCAAGACTCAGGCGGCCTTGCTGCAGAAAATGTTTCAAGGCACTGCGCGCACGCTCGGCTTTGTAGGAAAAGTGGTTGTGGATCGCTCCAGTTAACATCTCGCTTGGGTCGCTATCTGACGGCCACTGTTCAATGTGGATGGTTATGTGAAAGCGACTACCCGGCGCAAATCCAGACGCCCATGTTTCGATGAAGTCCTCTGCTTCCGAATCAAGGTCTTTGTTCAGGAACGGCGTCGGGTCCATTGAGTTAAACAACTGCGCGATCTCGTGTATTCGTAGCGCCAGGCGATGGATGGGAGCAGGATGGGCTGATTTTGTCATCGGTGATTTGGGTATGGGTTGGTAAACTGAAACGCCAATAAATCATGCTGTGGACGCTTGTGAGTTTCATCGTAAGCGCATTTCATTGCTGCGTCCATTCTTGCGCCTCCGCGCCCCGATAATTATTTTTCATTGTGTCGTGTATCGGCCAGCGAATCCGCGTCAAAATTTACGTGCCAACGAAACCATATATTTTTTCAATTCGTCCAGCAGCAGCACGCTGGAAGCCACAGCAACAGCCTTGAACCAATCGTCGAGCTCCAGCGCTGTCGTGCCGAACACGCCTTGTGCAGGCGGCCAATTTACCACCAGGATTTGCAGCATCAGAACGCCCAAGAGCGCCAGCCACAGCTTG
>JAUSAO010000039.1 GCA_030652475.1 Gallionella sp.
AACCGTCGAAGATTTGCGACGTTATCAACTGCATCTGGTTGACCAGGGTATTTCGCCTATCTCACTTAACGTGACGATTACCGGACTGAAGTTCTTTTTCGACAGCACCCTTGATCGCCCAGAGTTAATGCGACATATGCATCCGGTGCATACCCCGCGCAAGATTCCGGTGGTCTTAAGTCCGGAAGAAGTCGCACGACTGATCTGCGCTGCTGGAAGTTTAAGAAACCAGACCGCGTTGGCGGTAGCCTACGGTGCAGGGTTGCGCGTCAGCGAGGTCGTCGCACTGAAGGTCAGTGACATCGATAGCCAGCGTATGGCGCTGCGTATCGAACAGGGCAAAGGCAGTAAGGATCGCTACGCGATGCTGTCGCCTGTGCTGCTGGAGAACCTGCGCACTTGGTGGCGCACTGCCCGTGCCAATGGCTGGATGCTTAACGGGGGGTGGCTGTTTCCCGGCCAGGATCCCGCCGATCCGATCACCGCACGACAGTTGGGTCGAGCTATCCATGAGGCGGCCAAAGTCGCGCAAATCGACAAACGCGTTTCGATGCACACGCTGCGTCATTCCTTTGCCACACATTTGCTTGAGCAGAAGGTGGATATCCGGGTGATTCAGGTGCTGCTCGGGCACAAGAAACTGGACTCCACTGCGCTTTATACTCAGGTGGCAACCAAACTTCTGCGCGAAGTGGTCAGCCCGCTGGATGGCCTGCCGCCGGTATAGATCGAATGTAGATTAGGATTGTCGTGTAGATCACGATCATGGTGCGTCCCGCACTGGAGGTCGCGGACATCTTCCGCGCCCACGGTCCGGCGTGGCGGCAGACTCAACAATCCCACCTGAGTCTGGGGCAACTCAAGGTCATGTCGGCCATCGAACAGTGCCGCAGTGCGGCGCTGGGGGGACATGTGTTGCATTGCCCGGCGTGTGATCATCACGAAATATCCTACAACTCCTGCCGCAACCGGCATTGCCCCAAGTGTCAGGCACGGGCGGCAAAGCGCTGGCTGGAAGCACGTCAGACCGAGCTACTGCCGGTGGACTATTACCATGTGGTGTTCACCTTGCCCACACCGATCAGCGAGATTGCCTACACCAACAAGGCGGTGATCTATCGACTGCTGTTTGAGGTCGCAGCGGAAACGCTGCGTACCATCGCAGCCGACCCCAAGCATCTGGGTGCACGGATCGGCGCGACGCTGGTGCTGCACACCTGGGGTTCGGCGCTGACACATCATCCGCATGTGCATGGCATCGTTCCCGGTGGCGGGCTGTCCTTCGATGGCGAACGCTGGATCGCCTGCAAGCCGGGCTTCTTCCTGTCGGTGCGCGTGTTGTCGCGGCTGTTCAGGCGACGCTTCCTGGAAGAACTTGAGCTGGTACATCGCAGCGGCCAGCTACGGTTCTTCGGTGATCATCTGCCGCTGGCTGATGCGACCGCCTTTGCCGACTGGCTCGCGCCGCTACGAAAGTGCGAATGGGTGGTGTATGCCAAACGCCCATTTGCCGGTCCTGCGGCGGTATTGGCGTATCTGTCGCGCTACACGCATCGGGTGGCTATTTCAAACTCACGACTGGTCTCGCTGGATGAACGCGGTGTCACTTTCAACTGGAAGGACTACCGCGCCAAAGGGGCGACGCGCTACAAGACCATGACGCTCAGTAGCGACGAGTTCATGCGCCGCTTTCTGTTGCATGTGCTGCCTGGGGGCTTTCATCGCATCCGTCACTACGGCTTGATCGCCAATGCCGGGCGCAGCGAGAATCTGGCGAAGGCACGCGAGTTGCTGCATGTTGCGCCACCACCTGCCAAGGACGATGCGTTGTCGGCTGAACCCGTTCAGCCGACTTTCGTCTGCCCTGACTGTGGCGCAGCGATGGTCGTCATCGAGACGCTGATGCGCCAGCCGAGAATTCGCGCACCACCCTCGCTGCGAGGTTTGCCATGAGCATTCTCTTCTCTCGATACAGAAACAGTCATCGGCCAGCGCCGGTACAGGGAACTGTTGTTGCGCGCGGTAAAAACGCTGATTATTTTGCGCTAACTCAACTGAGAATCATGGCTCTCCACGTTAATATGCAGCATCTGAGCCATGACAGTGTCAGTCAATATAACGTGATATCCCCATCAAGCAGCAGCGCAATCATTCAAATCCCCATAGACCGTCGCCTGATCTGACGGGCAGCGGCAACATCACGCGGTTTCGTCCCTCGAGGCTTGTCCGACACCTGCCCGCAGCGTTCCGGTGTATTCTGACCGGCCTGAGGTTGAGGGCAGGCGTCCGACAACCCTTAACAAT
>JAUSAO010000041.1 GCA_030652475.1 Gallionella sp.
CCAAAGAGATTTATTTTTTGCCAAAACTGTGCCCACCTATGAGCCGTTAAAACTAATGCCCGTAACGTTAAGATACCGGTAGCCCCCGGTTGTTTCCAGCGCATCCCGGCAAGACAAAATCGCTGTTTTATAAGCGTTTTACAAGCCGCCTCTGTTACGCCGGAGCCGATTGGAAACGAGCGCTCGGTGTAGCTTAGGTAATCCATTTGGTGGCGATGATTTTTATAATAGGTAACCGCAGCACCCAGTTTGTCCCGGAGATGTTTCGGTAATTTTTGGGTGCTTTTTCGTGCGTGTAGCGTCACCATTTCATCGTACAGGGCTTCAGCCGCTCCTGCGCTGTGCTTCAGTCGATGGCAGCGATCATCCAACCAGGCTTTATGAGCGCTTTTATCTTTAGGATACTTTGCATTAGCCACCGCCCCCAAATAACTGCTCGCATGATAAAAATCGAGAATCGATGTCTCGGTATGTTGCGTTAAGAATTGCCAGTTGCTTTCAGCGCCATCGGCTAACCCGATCCTCTTTGCCTTCGGAAAGTGCGTTTTTACGCGCTCAATCTCGGCAGTAAAGCGGCTCAAGAAATCCGCCTTGCCATATTCAGGTGTCGCACCTAAATAAATCGTATGTTGCCGCTCGCCTTTGGCGTCATAAAAACTGATCGTACCCGCCATGGCTTCCCGCCAACCTTCTTTACGCAGGTGCATACACGTGCCATCCAGGCCGATGGCTATCGATGCCGTAGCTTGCTCAAAGTTTGGCAGGTCGTAATGCCATTGGCTTTCTTGTTGTCCGGCTACGTCTGCTACTTTTCGGGATAAGTTTTGTAAGAACGAGGTGGATACTTTTCGGCCTTGGCATTCCAGCAAATCCTGTTGGACTGCCAGGGCCGAGTTACCAGCCATTTTAATGCCCACCTGCTTGGCAAACCGGGGTGTTGAGCTTCCCATGATGCGAGCGGCCTGCTCTAAAGGACAGAAGGTTTTTCCACGTCCATGGTGGTGGTAAACATGCCTTGCACATTGGATTTCACCATAAGGCGTTTGGTAAAATTTGTCTTCCTGTCCCTTACTTCGCCAGGGCTTGCCATCTATCTCCATCGCTTCACCTTGGCTGTCGAATTGCTTCAATGCTTCTCCAGTAGCGAGATTCCCCGCCTCATTGATAACCGCCTGAATCGCTTCCTCACTGTCCAGCATCGAATCTTCGAGATCAACGGTTATCTCTATGATTAGCTTTTTCCCTTCTTTTCTTATGATTTTCGCAGGCATGTCTACTTTCTTACGTTTTATGATTTCGTTTTAGCTTTAATCTCAAAATATAGGAATAATGTCCATCTATTTCTTTAGTCTGTCATAAAATTGAGGCTGCACCC
>JAUSAO010000054.1 GCA_030652475.1 Gallionella sp.
ATGACATGATGTGCCTCCTTGGTTGGTGTAAGTCAAGGATGACACCTCCAAAATTATGTGCAGGAAATTCTGATCAAATCAAGACGGCCCTTGGTATTTCAGGCATTCCTTGACATTATTTTGTCCTGCTGATTACCGCGCGCCCTGATGACTGACAATGGGGCGGCCATGTTGGCGACAGAGACCACCAACGGACTGGCTAAACTGAGCGTATTGCACCAGACTACTTTGCCGTATTCGCCTTACCAGAATGCAAAGCAGGAGTCTTTCTGGGGGCGCATTGAGGGACGCTTGATGGCGTTGCTCGAAGGCGAACAAACTCTGACGCTGGATGCGCTCAATCTGGCCACGCAAGCCTGGACGGAACAGGAATATCACAGGACACGCCACACTGAAATCAACGCCACGCCGTTGGCACATTACCTCGCCGGCCCCACGGTGCGGCGTGACTGCCCCGCCACGGCGGTGCTGTCAGCCGCGTTCCGCGTTGAAGTCGAGCGTAAACAGCGGCGTTCCGATGGAACGGTGAGCCTTGAAGGCGCGCGCTTCGAAATTCCCTCGCGCTACCGCCACCTTGAACGGGTGAATTTGCAGTATGCCCGCTGGAATCTAACGTGGGTTGATCTGGTCGATCCGCGTACAGGCGCAATCCTGTGCCCCGTCAAACCGCTGGATAAATCAGCTAATGCCAACGGTCAACGCCGACGCTTGGCTCCGGCGAATACAGACCTGTCGCCACTACCGCCATCGGGCCTGCCTGCCTTGATGAGCGTGCTGCTAGCCGATTACGCCGCGACCGGCGTGCCACCCGCCTACCTACCCACAACCGATAAGGAATCAGCATGAACCAGAAATTACTCGCCCTGTATGGACTCAAGTGGAATCCCTTCTCACCGGAACTGCCGGTTGAGGCGATTTACATACCACCGAAGATCGAGAATTTCTGCTGGCGCATTGAGCATGCGCAGATTCGGGAGGGCGGTTTCGCCATGATCCACGGCGACCCTGGCAGCGGTAAGAGCATCGTCTTACGCCTGTTGGCCGAACGGCTTAAGAAACTGCCTGACATTACCGTCGGCGCCATCAATCATCCGCAAAGCAATCTGGCCGACTTCTATCGCGAGCTCAGCGACATCTTCGCCGTACCGCTCAGGCCAAGCAATCGCTGGGGCGGTTTCAAGGCACTACGCGAGCGGTGGTTCAGCCATCTCGAAGCGAGCCGATGCCGACCTGTTCTACTCATCGACGAAGCCCAGGAAATGACACCGCAAGTGCTGTCTGAACTGCGCCTTCTGGCCAGCGCCCGTTTCGATTCACAGCCACTGTTGTGCATCGTTATGGCCGGTGATGCCAGATTAATTGATAAGCTACGCCGCGAAGAACTCATTCCCTTGGGGAGCCGGATACGTACCCGGCTTGCAACAGAGTTTGCCAGCCGCGATGATCTGTTGGCCTGTCTTGATCATTTAATGACCGGGGCTGGCAATGCCAGCCTGATGACACCGCAACTGCGCCACACCTTGTGCGATCACGCCGCCGGCAATTACCGCATCATGACTACGCTGGCTGCCGAACTCCTCGCCGCAGCCGCACAACGCGACTTAGCCGTGCTCGACGAGAAGCTCTATCTGGATGTGTTTGCACAACCCAGCCTGCCAACCCAGCGCCGCACAGCATCGGGGCGCTAATCATTCATTGAGGAAAATCATGTACTCCGATCCCATCTACCCATGCATCCCGCTGCCAAGACTGTCTGATAAGGCCGCTGTCGAAATTCTCGACTTCCTACAAGTGTTTACCAACGATTTTGAAAATCGATATAGCAACCAGATTCGCCGCTATTACGACGAACGCTCACGGCATCACATCGTGCAGACCGACCTATTTGAGACTGTTGGCGATCCAGCAATATTCTGACATTTAGCTCAATGATAAACGGCGCCAGTAAAAACCTGGCGCCGTTTTGCTTGAAATTCCATGACGCATCAACCATCACCAATCGTGAACATCAAACCATCAAATTAGCTGACCACACTCACCTACCCAACTACCGACTCGGTATCCATCTTCTGTTTTATATAGCGCAGGCACCAAACAATGCCCCTCTCGATCCGCGAATTCCTTGAGATAGCGAAATCCTTCTTCCCACTTATCTAACAAAGCCTCCCAACTCCAACCGGGTAAAGCTTCCAGCCGCATTTTGCGCTCTGCTGACATACTATCTTTCGTTGCTCGTTGCCTATACACCCAGCTACCGATTCGATATCCATCTGCCGTCTTGTAATCATAAGGAACTTTGGCATGCCCCTCCCGATCTGCGAATTCCTTGAGGTAGCGAAATCCTTCTTCCCACTGCTCCGAAATCACATCCCAAGTCCAAACAGGCAATGCCTCCAGCCGTGCTTTGCGCTCCGATGACATGCTGTCTTTCGTTGTTCGTTGCCTATTTACCCAGATACCGACTTGATATCCATCCGTCGTTTTGTAATCTTTAGGAACCTTGGCATGCCCCTCTCGATCCGCGAATTCCTTGAGGTAGCAAAATCCTTCTTCCCACTTATCTGACAAAGCCTCCCAACTCCAACCGGGTAAAGCTTCCAGCCGTGCTTTTCGCTCCGGTGACATGCTGTCTTTTTTTGTTCGTTGGGTGCTTACCCAAGTACCGACTCGATATCCATCTTCTGCTTTATGACCGCTGTGAACCTTGGCATGTCCCTCGCGATCTGCGAATTCCTTGAGGTAGCGAAATCCTTCTTCCCACTGCTCCGAAATTGCATCCCAACTCCAGTCGGGCAGCGCTTCCAGTTGTGCCTTGCGCTCCGGTGGCATGTTGTCTTTTGTTGCGCGTTGTTGACCTAACCATCCACCGACTCGATAGCCATCTTCTGCTTTATGACCACTGGGAACCTTGGAATGCCCCTCTCGCTCAACGAATTCTTTGAGATAACGAAACCCTGTTTCCCATTTATCTGTGTTCGCATCCCAACTCCAACCGGGCAAAGCTTCCAGCCATGCTTTGCGCTCCGGTGTCATGCTGTCCTTTCTTGTTCGTTGGGATCCTACCCATCCACCGACTCGATAGCCATCTTCTGCTTTGTGTCCACTCGGAACCTTGGCATGCCCCTCACGATCCACGAATTCATTGAGGTAGCGGAATCCTTCTTCCCAATTATCTGCATGATAATCCCAACCCCAACCTGGCAATGCTTCCAGCCGTGCTTTGCACTCCGGCATCATGCTGTCTTTTGTTACACGTTGGGTACTTGCCCAGTTTCCCAACCGATAACCATCTGCCGATTTGTAACCATTAGGAACCTTGGCATGCCCCTCCCGATCTGCGAATTCCTTGAGGTAACGAAGCCCCTCTTCCCACATAGCTGAAAAAGCATCCCAGCTCCAACTGGGTAATGCTTCCAGCCGTGTTTTGCGCTCCGGTGACATGCTGTCTTTTTTTGTTCGTTGGGTGCTTACCCAAGTACCAAGTCGATACCCATCTGCCGTTTTGTATAGCGCAGGCGGCGAACAATGCCCCTCCCGTTCAACAAGCGCCTCCAACAACCCAAACCAATAATTCCAAGATTCAGTGACCTGATCCACCAGATAAGTGCGCAATGCGCTGCCAAAATTTGCACCCACCGTAGCAGGCAAATCAATGCTGATTTTGCGCAGGCCATCGGCACTGATACCTGTACCGGATTTCCTGCCCATCTCAGTCCTAATCTGATCCAGTTCACAAGCCAGCACATCGTCGTGCGCCTTCAACGCATTCAGCACATCCCAAACAGGTTTGAAGTTGCTCGCCTCTATCGTGTCCTCGGCATTTTGTCCTGCTGCAATAAACACCGGCAATACGATCGTGCCAACCTTCTTGTCCGCACTCAATCGAATGGCGCGACCCACGGCCTGGATGATGTCCACCTGGCTGCTGCGCGGGTCGATGAACGCCACGCCGTCGAGGGAAGGCACGTCCACGCCTTCGGACAGGCAGCGCGCATTGCTCAGTAGCCCCCTCCTCAATCCTCCCCCGCAAGCGGGAGAGGAGGCAATCGAGGAAGACAATGTTGAATTTTCGCCTCGTTCGTCTGCGCCCAGTGCTTTAAGCTGGTCGAGCTTGATCTTGCGTTTGTTGGCGGGCATATTGCCGGAGACGAAGTCGGTGCGCAGGGTTCCGCTGGGGCGATGTTCGTCGCTGATCCACTGCATGGTGTTTTGCATGTCGGTAGTGAAATCTTCGGCACGTTTGACGCGGCTGTGGAAGCTGATGATGCGCTTGAGGTCGTAGTCTTTGATGGCTTTGAGCAGGCCGATCTGGGCGGCGAGCGATTCGCTGTCTGTTTCGCGGGTTTGGCTTGGTTGATCTTTCTGATGATGCAACCCGCCGTACCCTCCCTCATCCCAACCTTCCCCCAGCGGGGGAAGGGGCAAACGATTCGCTACGCGAGTTTCTCTTTCACCGCTCGTGCGGATGCTGACCAGTTCGCGGTTGGCGATCCACTGCGCGATGGTGGGGTCGTCCACGCCGATGATGACGACGCGGTAATCGGTGAGCAGTTTGCGTTCGATGGCTTTGCCGAACGGCAGGGCATACAGTACTTCGCCGAACAGGGCGGCGTTGTCCATGCCGACCACTTCGACCCCGCGATCTTCGGCGGCTTTATGGACGGTGCTGGAGTAGGTGCGCGGGGTGGCGGTGGCGAATAGGCGTTTGATGCTGCGTATCTGCAAATTGTCGAGGATGGCGGTGAAGTCGCTGCCGACCTTGCCCGCGCAACGGTGGGCTTCGTCCGCCACGGCCAGATCAAACGCGGGAATGGCCGGGTCGGCTTGGGCTGCGGCGATGACGGAAGAGGATTGGTAGGTAGAAAAGACCACGCGGTTGCCTGCGCCGCAGAGGAAACTCTTTACTTCGACCACATCGGATGTGACGGGAAAGGCCAGGTCGGCCACGCTGTGGATGGCTTCATCATTGCCTCGGGTGCCCACGGTTTGATCCGAGCAGACGCACAGCACTTCAAACGGCGCAGCGGCGGCGAATGTCCATTCGCGCAGGAGCTGGGACAGCAGCCCCAGGGACGGAACCAGCACCAGGGTGCGTTGCGCGTTGAGGGCTTCCTTGATCCACAGCGTGACGTAAGTCTTTCCCGTGCCGCAGGCCATGATGAGCTGGCCGCGGTCGGCGGTTTGCAGCCCAAGCACGACGGCGGCTCGGGCTTCGATCTGGTGGTCGCGGGGTTCGGGGCGGGGTTTGCGCTTGGCTTGCGGGAGTGCGGCGAAGTTGGCGGGGTATTCCAGCGCGGATTTATCGAAATCGGAAAGCAGAAAACGAATGACGGGTTTGTCTTGCGCATCGCAGACTTGCTTTGCGTTCGCGCCGATACGGTCGGTGGTGGCGATCAGCAGGCGGTGCTGGATGCTTGGCCGGTTCGATTCGCTGAGAAATTTATCGACATCGTGTTTGGTAATGTCGTAGTCGGGCGAGTAGCACTTGGCTTGCACCGCCCAGTGATCGCCGTTCTTGTGGCGGAACACCAGATCAATGCCGCAGTCCGCCCCCCAGCGTCCCGGCCACTCATCCCACAGCCACACTTGCTCAACTTGCGTAGCCCATTCGGGATCGGCCTTCAGGAACCATTTGACGAAGTGCTCGAACTGCTTGCCGCGCTTGAGCGGGTCGGGGTCGAGACTTTGATAGAAATCAAGGAATGATGCGGGCATTTGGTTGATGGGTTTATTCACAGGTGGTGAATGTAGAGCCGCGCCACTCGGGTGTCAAACGAGAATGCAAGTTCAATAATTGGGAATAACATTTGAACAGCGGCTCATGTCTCATTGTTACTGTTACTGATCACGACCGTCAGCTTGCTGGCATCAAGTTTACAACCCTGGCTGTCGGTTACTGGCACACAGCCGACCGTGATGTTGCGATATTGCCTGAACTGAAGTTGACTATTAAGGTTGGTGTTCGGGTTGGTTATTCAGATTTCCGCATTGCGGCCATACGCGGGCCGCATCTAATTATCCGCAGGCCCCTATCGCTCCGCAACTGGTGCAGAATTCGCAGCCGTCCTTCTTGATCAGCGTGGCGTTGCCGCATTCCTTGCAGAGCTTGCCGGTCAGCGGTTTAATGCCGGTCGGTTTGATCTGGCCTTCGGGGATTTCCAGTACGCCCATCTGCTGCACCGGAAAACCGTGTTCGTCGAGCAGGCCCAGCATTGCGTAGCGATGGATGATCAGCTTGGCGACGTAGGATACGGTCGAGGGGTAGCTTTCCATCTTGGCATGTCCCGGCACACGCACCATGAAATCGCCCAATGGTTCGCCGAAGTTGAGCAATTTGCGCAGCTTCATGCCTATCCAGGCCGGGTCGATCACGCGCATGTCCAGGCTCAATACCTTGCACAATCCGTCCAGCGCACGCGGATACACGCCGGACAGCCACATCGAGTAGGGGCGGCGTTGCCCGTCCGGCAGTACCAGTTCCTTCAGGCCCAGCACGAAGTCGTCGCCGGTACCCGCGTTGGCAATGTCCACGGTCCAGCTCATGGTGCCGTCGGTGCCGGTTTTGGGTTCTTTTCTGGCGAACAGGGCGTCCATCATGGGGGTGGTTACGCCCTCGCATACTTCCAGTGCACCCAGTTGTTCTATGCGATATTTGAGCAAATGCGCGAACGCGGCGACCAGACTCGGCATGCGCGTCATTTCGCCACCGGGCGGCATAGGCATGTCGAAGGCGTCGTCACCGGCAGTCTTCATCAGCATTTCCAGTTTCATGCGTATCCATACCGGATCGAGGGTGCGCATATCCATGGAGAGTGATTTTGCCAGCGCGCCCAGTCCGCGGGGCTGCTCAGAGCCGTTCACCCAGACCTCGAAGGGGTGGTTGCAGCCGTTGGAGGTGTGCGACACGAAGGCGACGAAGCTGCCGAGCGGGTGTTTTACTACGGGTGATGTCCAGCCCTCGCTGCCGGCGGGCAGTGCAGGACGACCCGGCCAGCGCAGGGAGGCGAGCGCCGGTTTGGGCGTGGCTTCCAGCACGATGCGTCTGTCCTGATCGAACATGAAGTCCTGCGGCTGTTCGTCTTTTTTGGGTTCCGGTGTGATGGACAACACCGAACCCAGCACGCTGTTCGGCCTGTAGGTTGCCAAACCCTTCAGTCCGGCACGCCAGGCTTCGGTGTAAAGGTTTTTGAAGTCATCAAAGGGATAGTCGGCAGGTACGTTGACCGTCTTGCTGATCGATGTGTCGATATAGGGTGCAACGGCGGCGACCATTTTCATGTGGTCCAGCGCCGAAATTTCCAGTGCGGTGACGAAACTCTCAGGCAGATGATCCATATCGCCGCCCTGTTTTTTGTATAAACGCCAGGCGTGATCTTCCACCGAATAGTCTTTGGTCGTGCCATCCATCATGCGTTTTTTGCGCGTGTAAAACCAGGAAAAGGGTGGCTCGATACCGTTGGAGGCATTGTCGGCAAACGCGAGCGAGATGGTGCCGGTGGGCGCGATGGACAGCAGGTGGCTGTTACGTATGCCGTGCTGCCTTATATTTTTCTTTATCTCGTCCGGCAGACGCGAGGCGAAGCGCGGTTCGGCCAGATACTGCTTGGCATCCAGCAGCGGGAATGCACCGCGTTCCTTGGCCAGTTCGATCGAGGCGGTGTAGGCCTCGTCGCGCATGATGCGTGTGATGTCGGCGGCAAAGGCACGCGCCTGATCGGTGTCGTAACGCAGTCCCAGCATCACCAGTGCGTCGCCCAGAGCGGTGTAGCCCAGCCCGATGCGGCGCTTGTTCTGCGCTTCCAGTTGTTGCTCCGGCAGCGGCCAGGCAGTCACGTCCAGCACGTTGTCCAGCATGCGCACCGCGACCTTGACTAGTTGTTTGAACGGTTCGTAATCGAAACCGGCATGCACCGAGAACGGATTTTTTACCATGCGCGATAGATTGATCGAACCCAGACAGCAGCAGCCGTAAGGGGGCAGGGGTTGTTCAGCGCAGTTGTGAACATACAAGCCATTGGCATCAAAGGCATGCACCTCGGATACGGTCACGTCATACACGTCTTCCACGCCATCTTCTTCCAGTGAATGTACGGTTGCGACGAAACGTTCCGCATTAGGCTTGCGCTGATAATTTGCCAGCAGGCCGTCCAGTTTCGTTTGTTTATCATAATCTGCAAAGCCGATCAGTTCGGCGTAACGCACGATATTTTCGCCGCTGATGATGAGTTCATGCAGCGCCTGGCAGGCATATTCCTTGGACCCACCTTTGCCGTCCGGTAAGGTCTTTATGCCTTCGGGGCGGCGATTCTGGTAGATGGAGGCGATAATGCCGAGACGTTGCAGCATACGCTGCACGGCTTCCAGATTGCCGATGTTAATCTGCGTCAGCCGAACGCTGATACCTTTTTCCTGCGAGCCTTGCACCGAACCATCGGCATCGAACATGCCGCGCAATACGCCGCGATAGAAGTTGGATGAGCCGGTTTCCATTGCAGCGGTGAAGCGCTTGTTGCCCGGAGTCAGCCCCAGTTCCAGTGCCAGCGTGCGTAACGCGCCGGTTGCCAGGCGGTATTCGCCGCGGCCATCAATTGGTTTTTGCCAGCCGTTGAAGTCGCTGCGGTGCGGCAAGGTGCGCGCAGCCTGCTCGGCGGCAAGCATGACGCTGGCAACACCAGTGGACGGCGACATTTCACCGCCGTTGGCGATTTTTAATGCAGCCGTATCCCAAACGCTCAGCACCGCTTTGTCGTTCTTGAGTGTGCCGTCGCCGATCAGCAAGCCGATCAGATAACCTTCGTCTTCAGTGTGTGCGCCATTCCACGCCTGATGGTCACGATGATCGTGCAATACGATTTGATCGCAGACGCGCAGTTCACCCGCCTTGACCCATTCTGTTTCGCGGATGTGGCGTGTCATACGGGATACGCGCAGTACCTGGTGGTCGGAAGTTAGGCGTAATGAGTGGCCTTCCGTAGTTTTAAGGCGTAACACAGGTTTTGTGCCGGTGAAAAAGAATCCCTGCGATTCGGTCTGGTAGGACTTGCCGTCGATCAATGCGGCGAAGGGTTTTCCTATCAGTTCGCGCACCTGACGTGCACCGTGTCCTGTCATCACCCAAGTGTCGGCAGTGACGCAAGGATTGGTAGCCTCGATCACTTCACAATAAGACAGGTTGTTGTCGCGGTTCATCAGGTCGATGAACAGTACGCCGGGTTCGGCGTGATCGTAGGTGCTCTCGATGATCTGGCGCCACAAGTCGGTGGCACGCACACGGCGATACACCCACTGACCATCTGCACGCTGCGCCGCACCGGCTTGCATCAGCGCATCGGCCGGTTTGGCAGCATGCACCAGTTCGAATTCCTGGTCGTTTTCAACCGCCTGCATCAGTGCATCGGTGACGCCGACGGAAATATTGAAGTTGCGCAGATCGCCCTTGTCCTTGGCGCTGATGAATTTCTCGATGTCGGGGTGGTCGCAGCGCAGCACGCCCATCTGTGCGCCGCGCCGAGCACCGGCGGACTCGACTGTTTCGCAGGAGCGGTCAAATACACGCATGTAGGAAATCGGCCCGCTGGCGCGCGAGTTGGTACCTTTGACGTGTGCGCCTTCGGGGCGGATGCTGGAAAAATCATAGCCGACGCCGCCGCCGCGCCGCATGGTTTCCGCAGCCTGCTGCAAGGCATCGTAGATGCCCGGTTTGCCGTCGGTGACGCCGGAAATGGCATCGCCCACCGGTTGCACAAAGCAGTTGATCAGTGTCGCCTGTATGGATAAGCCTGCCGCCGAGTTGATGCGCCCGGCCGGTACGAAACCGTTTTCCTGTGCGAGGAAAAACGCCTCTTCCCAGTGCGCGCGCTGTTCGGGCTTTTCGGCCTCCGCCAGACCGCGTGCGACGCGATGGCGCACGTCCTGGATGGAAGTCTCTCCCGATTCGGCATATTTTTCCAGCAGGACTTCGATACTGATCTCTTGCGTCATGGCAATGCTCTCCAGTTTGATTGGTCCACCAGATAGTGTATGTATCTGATAAAAAAGAAAAACCACTATATGTAGTGGTTATGTTTCTAATTTGCACTAATTCTAGGGTGTTTTCAGGGTGGCCGCAAGTGAAATAAAGACCTGTTTTTTTCTGAAATTCGGGCTGATAAGCAGAGGGAATTGCGGCCGGAACGGGACAGGCAAACGACTCATTCCTGCTGGTGCGCACGCGTTGCTGCGTTCCTTCTCCACGCGCTTAATTCAATGCGGGTTAAACAGGTAATTCAGATGACATAAGTCCAAGGCATTCCGGGCGAGAGACTATGAATTTTGCTTACGTCTTAAACAACCGCACCAGCCCATCCAGTCCGACGAAATTAAAGGCATAGCTGGCCTGCGCCCTGACGACCGGTTTGGCGTGATAGGCGATGCTAATGCCGGCCTGTGCCATCATTTTCAGATCGTTTGCGCCATCGCCCATGGCGATCACCTGTTCGGGTTTAAGCCCCAGTTGGTCGCGAATCTTTAACAGCCATTCCGCCTTGCCCTGCGCGTCGAGTATCTCGCCCAACACACGACCGGTGAGCTTGCCGCCCACGATCTCCAGCGTGTTGGCGTGGGTGTAGTCCAGCCCGAGACGCGGCTTGAGTCGTTCGGTGAAAAATAAAAAGCCGCCGGATACCAGCAGTGTTTTGATGTTGTATTTTTTCAGTGCAGCCAGCATGAATTCAGCACCGGGATTTAGCTTTAGCCTCTCGTCATACACGCGTTGCAGTGCCACTTCGTCCAAACCTTCGAGCAGCGCCACGCGGCGACGCAGACTCTCGGCGAAATCGATTTCGCCACGCATCGCCGACTCGGTAATCGCCGCCACTTCGGGCTTCAGCCCCTGCATGTCGGCGATCTCGTCTATGCATTCTATGGAAATTAGCGTCGAATCCATGTCCATTACCACCAGGCCGAAGCCGGCCAGCGTCTTGCCCTCAGGCATGAAACCGTAGTCGATCTGATGCGCTAAGCAGTAAGCGGCGATGTCGTCATGCGGCGTAGCTCCGCACAAACGCCAGCTGTGCGCGTCGGTCTGTTCGCTGTGCGATGCGCCGGACAGCTTGGCGAGATGCTGGATTTGTTCGGCGGGGATGTCGTGCAAGGCTAGCAGGATGAGGTTCATGTTGATATTTCAGTGAATAATTATATTAAAGACGGTTATAGAAACAGCGCCGCCGAAATGCCAAACCGTTCCGCCATGGCTTTGGCCTGACGGGCATTGAAATCGCGCCGCCCCGACAGCAATTCGGACACCACGCCCTGGCTGCCCAGTTCGGGCAGGCCGCTTTGGCGTAAGTTATCGCGTTGCATCAGGTAGCGTAACGCTTCTGCCCCCGTCGCTGCTGGCGGCATCTCGTCTTTGGCCTCATATTCAGCAACCAGTTCGCCCAGATAGTCCGCCAGTCGGGCGAGAGGATGGGCTTGATCCGCACCGCCTGCATCAAGGGCCGCATCCAGCGCTTCGACAAGATCGGCATATTCCTGCTCATTGCGCGCGGGTTGCAGCAGGGGCGCGACATAGCTCCAGTGTTGCATTGCAATTTCAAGACGTGCATTCATTTCCAGCCTCCCTGATCGTATTCCTTGTGCGTCAAGACTGCCCTGATGAAGATTCGCCCGGTGTTGAAGTGGATCGCGGCGATCAGGCGCAGTTTGTTCCCGCCGATGTCAAAAACGAACACATCGCCCACTTTGTCTGTGCTGGGGAACAGTGCCCGCACTTCCGAAAAGTTGCGCCAATCAGCTTTTTTGCAAAGCCGATACCACTGTTCCAGCGCAGTGGAACACTGTGGGTGCGTTTGTTGTGCGCTCACTATCCGGCGGTGGGTGATGATGTGCATGACTGATTATATCTCAATATGAGATATGCGCAAGTTACTTCAGTTCATTGAAGAAATTCTTGATGGCCAGCACGCGCTGATTCAGGTCGCCGTATTTTAACTCGATACGCAGCTTGTCCTGCCCGGTCATTTTGATGTGACGTTTGCTCTGGATCAGGGTGATGATCTTCATCGGGTCGATAGGCGGATTCTGGATGAACTGGATCTGGATCGCCTCATCGGAGGCATCTACCTTGCTGATGCCCAGCGGTTTCGCCGCGATGCGCAGGCGATGGCTGTCGAGCAGGGTCTGCGCGGGTTCCGGCAGCAGACCGAAACGGTCTATCAGTTCCTGATGCATTTCATCGAGTTCTGTCTGACTGGCGCAATTGGCCATCCGCTTGTAGATCACCAGGCGCTGGTGGATGTCGCCGCAATAATCATCGGGCAGCAGCGCCGGGCTATGCAGGTTGATCTCTGTCGTCACGCCCAGCGGGTGCGCCATGTCGGGCTCTTTGCCTTGTCGCAGCGACGCTACGGCGGCATTGAGCATCTCGGTATACAGCGAAAAGCCGATTTCCTGCATCTCGCCGCTTTGCGACTCGCCCAGCACTTCGCCCGCGCCGCGTATCTCCAGATCGTGCATCGCCAGATAAAAGCCGCTGCCCAGTTGTTCCATCGCCTGTATCGCGTCCAGACGTTTCTTCGCCTGCGAAGTCAGCCCGTCCAGACTGTCCACCAGCAGATAGGCATACGCCTGGTGGTGCGAGCGTCCGACACGGCCGCGCAACTGGTGCAGTTGCGCCAGTCCGAAGCGGTCGGCGCGGTTCATGATGATGGTATTGGCGGTGGGAATGTCGATGCCGGTCTCGATGATGGTGGTGCACAGCAGGATGTTGAAACGTTGCTGATAGAAATCCTTCATCACCGCTTCCAGTTCGCGTTCGCCCATCTGTCCGTGCGCCACGCGGATGCGTGCCTCGGGCAGCAACTCGGTGAGTTTTTCCGCCATGTTGGCGATGGTGTCCACTTCGTTGTGCAGGAAATAAATCTGGCCGCCGCGCTTGAGTTCACGCAGCACCGCTTCGCGAATGATGCCCTGACTGTAGGCGCTGACGAAGGTCTTGATCGACAGGCGGCGTTGCGGCGCGGTGGCGATGATGGAAAAATCGCGCAGTCCTTCGAGCGACATCGCCAGCGTGCGCGGTATCGGTGTCGCGGTCAGCGTCAGAATATCCACCTCGGCGCGCAGCGCCTTGAGTTTTTCCTTCTGCTGTACGCCGAAACGGTGCTCCTCGTCGATGATCAGTAGTCCCAGGTTATCGAAGGCTATGCCTTTCTGGATCAGCTTGTGCGTGCCGATGATGATGTCGAGCTTGCCCTCAGCCATTTCTTTTAGCGCCTGGGTCTGTTCTTTGGCGGAACGGAAACGTGACAACTCACCGATGCGGATCGGCCAGTCGGCGAAGCGGTTGGAGAAATTCTGGAAATGCTGCTCGGCCAGCAGGGTGGTGGGAACCAGAACGGCGACCTGCTTGCCGTCCATTACGGCGACGAAGGCGGCGCGCAAGGCGACTTCGGTTTTGCCGAACCCGACATCGCCGCAGATCAGTCTGTCCATCGGCTTGCCGGATTGCAGATCGTTAATTACGGCCTCGATGGCGGCGGCCTGATCCGGCGTTTCCTCGAAGCCGAAACCGGCAGAAAATTCTTCGTAGTCGCGCGGGGTCAGCTTGAAGGCGTGGCCTTTACGGGTGGCACGCTGCGCATAAATATTCAACAATTCGGCGGCAGTGTCGCGCACCTGCTGCATCGCACGGCGTTTAGCCTTGTCCCACGCCCCGCTGCCCAGTTTGTGCAAGGGGGCGGTATCCGCCGCGCCGCCGCTGTAGCGACCGATCACGTGCAGTTGCGACACAGGCACGTAGAGCTTGTCGTTGCCCTGATATTCCAGCAGCAGGAATTCGCCTTCACCTTCGCCCAGGTCCAGATTCACCAGCCCCTGATAACGGGCGATACCGTGCTGCTCATGCACCACCGGATCGCCGACCTTGAGTTCGGACAGATCGCGCAGCATGCCCTCGACGCTACTCTTTTTTGCGATGCGTGCGGCGCGGTTGCGCGGCTGTGAGGCGTAAAGCTCGCTCTCGGTGACGATGGCCAATTTTTGATCAGGCAGTAGAAAGCCGTTCTGCAATGGGCCTATGCCCAGCGCGAACTTGCCCTTGCCCTTCAGGAAGATGGAAAAATCCTCGCATGCGCTGGGTTTCAGGCCGTATTCGAGCAGATAGCCCGACATGATTTCACGCCGGCCGAGGCTGTCTGCCAGCAGCAGCGTGCGTCCGTCGAAGTTCTCCAGGAACTGCGCAAACGCCTGCGTAGGAATGTCGGCATGACGGTTTACTGCGATGTTGGGAATGTGACTGGTCGCGCAGGCAACCCCTCCCGACCTCCCCTTATCAGGGGAGGAGTCCTCTGCTCCCTCCCTGATAAGGGAGGGTTGGGGTGGGTTAGGCATGATGTCCAGTCGCGCGAATTCCTTGAGCGCGATGAAGAAGGCCTCGCTATCCATGAACAGATCGCGCAGCGGCAACAGCGGATGTTGCGGGTCGCCTCTGAGCAGGTTGTAGCGCGAGGCGGCATCCACGCCGAATTGCGCAATAGCACCGTCCACATTGCCGTGCAGGCATACGGTCGTGCTCTTGGGTAAATAGTCGAACAGCGTGGCGGTCTTGTCGAAAAACAGCGGCAGGTAATACTCGATGCCCGCCGGGGCGTTGCCCTTGCTGACCTCCTTGTAGATGCGCGACTTGGACGGGTCGCCTTCGAAGCGGTCGCGGAAATTCTGGCGAAATTTCGCCTGACCTTTTTCATCCAGCGGGAATTCGCGCGCAGGCAGCAGGCGGATCTCCGGTACCGGATACAGGGTGCGCTGCGTGTCCACATCGAAGGTGGCGATACTCTCGATCTCGTCGTCGAACAGGTCGATGCGATACGGCAGCACGCTGCCCATCGCAAACAGATCGATGATGCCACCGCGCACGCAGAATTCGCCGGGCGACAACACCTGCTGCACATGGCTGTATCCGGCGAACGACATCTGTTCGCGCAGGCCTGGTATATTCAGTTTTTCACCGCGTTTCAGGAAGAAGGTGAACGCCGCCAGATATTCTGCCGGTGGCAGGGGGTAAAGCGCGGTGGTTACCGGTACCAGCAGCACGTCACATGACTGGCTGCGCACATGGTGCAGCGTCGCCAGTCGCTCGGAAATCAGATCCTGATGCGGCGAGAAATGATCATATGGCAGCGTCTCCCAGTCCGGCAGCAGATGCACGCGCAGTTCAGGCGCGAAGAACGGGATTTCCTCCCGCAGTCGCTGTGCCTCCAGCGCGCTGGCGGTGATAATCACCAGGGGCGCTTCTTTTTTCGTCAGCTGCGCCAGTGCCAGCGCGTCGGACGAGCCGATCAGTTGTGTGTAGCGGGGACGGGCATGGGATGAGGTGAACAGCATGGCAGATTGCAGGGAATGAGACTAACAGCCGCGCATTATAAATTAAACGCGGCTCCGTCGTCGGAGATAGCATGCCCGACTGTCGTGCATGAACAAAAACGCGTAGTCAGTAACTTTTGGAAGCGCTGCGTTTGCCCGGGCGTGATTTTTGAGTGATTATGCCTTTTACCACGGATAAATCTGCAATCGGCACATCGGGGTAATTCGCATTGAGCGCATGCAAACACCAGCCGGATTCGCACTGAGCCAGTTGGCGGAAAATGTATTCTTCATTGTGAAAGGCCAGTATGTAATTCCCGGCTGTGGCCAGAGCGCCAGGTTCAATAATGATGACCTCGCCTTCATTGAATTCCGGCATCATGCTGTCGCCCAGCACCATCAGTGCAAACGGTTCATCATTGCCGCAGTAATTTTGCTCCTCCGCGTCGACTTTTTCGGCCGCAATCGGGATGATTTTTCGGGTTAATGTCGTCATGTCGCGCTGTCCTTGGATAAGTGAACCCGATATTACCTGCATGCCGGTGGGAAACAGGCCAGGTTTTAATCAGGCGGCTATTTTAGCTGACTACTGAACGAACGTCAGATTGTCATTTTCAATTACAATCCGCCCATGACTGAATTTCACGCACTGGTTCCCGCCGCCGGTTTTGGCGCGCGCATGGGACATGACATTCCCAAACAATATCTGCCGCTGGCCGGGCAGCCGATGATTTTTCACGCGATCAATACCTTGTGCTCCTGCACCGGGATTTCCACGGTGTTTGTGGTGCTGTCGCCCGATGACAGCCTGTTTCATGAGTTTGACTGGAAGCCATTCGGCGACAAGTTGCAGACCTTGTACTGTGGCGGGGAAACGCGTGCGGAGACGGTGTTGAACGGCTTGCTGGCGAGTGAAATCGAACCGGACGACTGGGTGCTGGTGCACGATGCGGCGCGCCCCTGTCTGACGCAGGCGCATCTGGGCAAGCTGATAGCCGAGCTGCGCGATGATGCAGTGGGCGGGATACTGGCCGTGCCGGTGGCGGATACGCTGAAACGCAGTGATGCTGCGCAACGCATACTTAAAACCGAGAACCGCGAGCAGTTATGGCAGGCACAGACCCCGCAGATGTTTAGAGCCGGGCTGCTGGTACAGGCCTTGCAGCAATGTAAGGCAGTGACTGACGAAGCCTCGGCGATCGAGGCGCTGGGGCTGCAACCGAAACTGGTGGCGGGCGATTCGAGTAATTTCAAGGTGACTTATCCGCAGGATTTGCTGATGGCCGAGTTGCTTTTGGGTAGGGTGGGCAAGGTTGCCCACGCGTAAATAGTGATCTACGGCAGAAAGATTTGAAATGCGTATAGGCCAGGGTTTCGACGTTCATCAATTAGTAGAAGGCCGCCGATTGATCATCGGCGGGGTGGAGATTCCATATGACAAGGGCATGCTCGGACATTCCGATGCGGACGTGTTGTTGCATGCGATCTGCGATGCGTTGCTGGGCGCGGCGGGATTGGGGGATATCGGCCGTCATTTTGCCGATACCGATGCGCAGTTCAAGAATATAGACAGCCGCATCCTGTTGCGAGAAACGCTGCATCTGGTGCGCAAGCAGGGTTTTCGTGTTGGCAACGTGGATGCGACCCTCATCGCGCAGGCGCCGAAAATGGCGCCGCATATCGCCCAAATGGTCGCGCATATTGCCGATGATTTACGTGTTGAGCGCAGTGCAGTGAACGTGAAGGCCACTACCACCGAGCATCTGGGTTATGCCGGACGCGGCGAGGGCATTGCGGCGCAGGCCGTCGTACTGCTGTTGCCGAACTGATCATGAAAGTATTGGCACTGGAAACATCCACCGAATACTGCTCGGTCGCACTCTGGCAGGACGGCATCGTGCTTGAGCATTGCGAGCGGGTCGGGCAAAAGCACTCGGAATTGCTGATGCCGATGCTGGATGCCGTGCTTAGGGAAGCGGGATGCGGGATTCAGGATATGGATGGGATCGCGTATGGTTCAGGGCCGGGTTCGTTCACCGGGGTGCGCATCGCCTGTGGGGTGACGCAGGGGCTGGCATTCGGTGCGAGCCTGCCCGTGGCGGGCATCTGCACCTTGCTGGCGCTGGCGGAAGCCTCCGGTCAGCAGCGGGTGATCGCGGCACTGGACGCGCGTATGGGTGAAATTTATTGCGCTGTCTATGAAAAACGCGGCAATGTATGGAGTACGGTTTGTGAACCCTGTTTATGCAAGCCGGAAGACGCGCCTGTCGTCCCCGGCACGGGCTGGTTTGGTGTGGGTAGCGGTTTTGCAGAATTTGGCACGGTGTTGCATTCACGCTACTCCGTGCAGTTGAGCGGCGTAAATACGGCTGCCGTGCCGCAGGCTGCCGCAATCGCATCCCTGGGTGCAGCGCAATTTTCTGTTGGGCGTGGCATGGATGCGGCTGCAGCACTGCCGTTCTACTTGCGCGACAAGGTGGCGTTGAAGACCGCCGAGCGCGAGCAGCTGGCGGCTGAAAAATTGTTGCTGAGCCAATGAGGCGGATGACAATAGCGGATGTCGATGCGGTGCTGGCCATCGAGCAGGCCGTGCAGCCTTATCCGTGGACGCGCGGCAATCTTTGCACTGCGCTGGATAGCGCTTACCTGTGTTACGTGGATGAGGTGGCAGGCGAGTTGTGCAGTTTCGCGGTACTGATGCCGGGTGTGGATGAGGCGGAATTGCTCACGATAGGCGTAGCGGCAGCGCACCAGCGCAAGGGGTTGGGCAGGGCAATGTTGTCGGCGATGCTGGAAGTGGCCTGTGCCAAACAATTGTCACGCGTGTTTCTTGAAGTACGCGTCTCGAACCTGGGCGCGATTGCCTTGTATCGTTGTGCCGGGTTTACCGAAGTGGGGATGCGGCGCGCTTATTACCGGAATGAAAAGGGTAGCGAGGACGCGATGGTGATGGCGTGTGATCTCTCATCTCTCACGCTCGCGGGATAAACAGAGACTCGGCTATCGTTTTTTGATAGCGCAGTCGGGTGCTTAGCAGTTACATCAGAACAGTTGGCAGAAAGGATTTATGGATAGGCGCGAGGCGATGTTGCGCGAATTGAACCTGTACCCTCTGTGGGTTCAGCGGCATGCGCCGGAGTTGACGCCCTCCGTCGAGGCTGCTGTGGCGGAAGAACCGCCAGCAGAGGTACTGCCGCCGGACGTGCAGCCGAGCAACGCGGGCAGTGCGTCAGCACCTGACGATGCAACGCTGCGGGTTGAGACGGAAGTTGAAGACCTTTTTGTCGCCGAGCCGTATGTGCAACGCGACAGCGGCGAGGATAGTCTGCGCGAATTTCAGCTTAAAATTGCAGGCGGGCCGCTGGCCGATGTTGCCTGGCCGGAACTCAAACAGAAGGTGCGTGATTGTGAACTGTGCGCGTTGCGTGCAGGCTGCACGCAGACCGTGTTTGGCGTGGGGGATGAACAGGCAGACTGGCTGTTTGTCGGCGAAGCGCCGGGCGAGGATGAGGATGCGTCGGGCGAGCCGTTCGTGGGGCAAGCGGGCCGTCTGCTTGACAATATGCTGATGGCGATCAGCATCAAGCGTGGCGACAACGTGTATATCGCCAATGTCATCAAATGCCGTCCGGAAGAGGACAGGCATCCGCATGTCGGCGAGATCGCGGCCTGTCTGCCGTATCTGAAACGTCAGATAGCGCTGATCCAGCCGAAACTGATCGTGGCGCTGGGCAAGACTGCGGCTTCCGCGTTGCTGGATACCGATGCGACGATTGCCACGCTGCGCGGCAGCGTACATGACTATAATGGCATACCGCTGATCGTCACCTATCATCCGGCCTATTTGCTGCGCAGCCCGATGGAAAAGGCGAAAGCATGGCAGGATCTGCGTCTGGCCGTGGCAACGATGCGGCTGTAGCTACATTGAAGAAGCATGTCGGTTTCACTTAAGCTGGGAAAATTTCGGGTTTATTGCAACATGCTGAAACTGATTCGAGACAATAAATGGTTTGTATTGCCCGTTCTGGCGCTACTGATTGTCGTTGCCTGGCAATACCGTGCGGATGTGAAACCTGTCATCAGGATAGGCGTGCTGCATTCGCTGACCGGCACGATGGCCACCAGCGAAACGCCACTGGTGGACGCGGTGCGGCTGGCGGTGGAGGAGGCCAATCAGTCCGGCGGAATTCATGGCGCGCAGATCGAGATGATCGTCAGGGATTGTCGTTCGGATGCAGCTTACTGCGCTGAGCAGGCCGAGAATCTGATCGTTCAGTCCAGAGTGCAGGCGCTGTTTGGATGCTGGACTTCGGCCTGCCGCAAGGCGGTCAGGCCGGTGGTCGAGCGGCATCATAGTCTGCTGTTTTATCCGCTACAGTATGAAGGGCTGGAGCAGTCGCCGGATATTATCTATACCGGTGCTGCACCTAACCAGCAAATCATCCCCATGGTGAGCTGGGCGATGCAGCAATACGGGCCGCGCGTCTATCTGGTTGGTTCGAATTACGTATTTCCGCGCACCGCCAATAAAATAGTTAAAAAACTATTGCAGGCACAAGGCGGGCAAGTACTGGCGGAACGTTATGTGCAAATGGATGAACATAATCTGGATGCCGTGGCGCACGAGATTGCCACACTGCGTCCTGACTTCGTGGTGAATACGCTCAACGGCGACAGTAACCTGCATTTTTTTACGGCGCTGAAACAGGCCGATATTCGTTCAGAAAATATCTCGGTTTTTTCCACCAGCATAGCCGAGGCGGAGCTGGCCGCGATAGGGCCTAAGTTGATCGAAGGCCATTTTGCGGCCTGGAATTATTTCCAGAGCGTGCAAAGTGAAGAGAATAGCGCCTTTGTTGCGCGGTTTCGTCAGCGCTTCGGAGTGCAGCGGGTGCTGGATGACCCGATGGAGGCAAGCTATATCGGTGTGAAATTGTGGGTAAATGCACAGCGCGTTGCGGGTACGCAGCACATGCCCACCGTGAAAGCCGTGCTGGGGCAGCAGACGTTGAAGGCGCCATCAGGCATCGTGGCAGTGGACGCCGAGACGCAGCATTTGTGGAAACCGGTACGCATTGGTCGTGCGCGCGCCGATGGTCAGTTCGATATCGTCTGGCAATCCGGGCGCAGCGTTGCGCCTGCGCCCTTCCCGTTCTTTATTCCGCATGCCGAGCGTGCCGTGATGGCAGGGGGTGCCAAATGAAGATAGCCACACGCCTGCTGCTGCTGTTTTTGCTGGTGGCGGTGCTGCCGCTGGCGCTGTTCAGTTATTTAAACCTGCAACAGGATGAAGCAACGTTGCGCACCGAGGCGCTGGACAGAATATCCGGCCTGGCGGACAAAAAACTGATTCAGGTCAAAGCCTACCTGGCGGAGCGCAAACGCGAAGTACAGATTCTCGCACGCGGCCCGCAGCTGGTGAATGCAATCAGGACCTTGCCGCAAGGCTATGCGGCAGGCCGGCTTAATCCGCCCTATGACCGGGAAGCGGCCCAATTGCAAGCGTATTTTGGACGCTATGTCGAAGAGCACGAACTGTTCCATGACGTGTTCCTGGTGACGCCCCAGGGGGAGGTGATCTATAGCCAGAAGCGTGAGGCCGACTTTGCCACCAATCTGCTGGCCGGCCCTTTCAGTGAGACGTCATTGGCGCAGGCATTCCGCGAAGTGCTCATGACGCTGGAGCCGGTGATCTCGGGCTACGGCTACTACGCCCCGTCGCAGGCGCCGACGTTGTTCATCGCCGCCCCTATCATGGTCGACGGGCAATTCAAGGGTGTGTTCGCGGCTCAACTGGGCAACGATTTATTCTACCAGGTGGCGACCGATGCGACGGGTCTGGGAATGAGCGGCGAGGCTATCTTTGCCCAGTGGGACGGAGATGACGTGTTGTTCACCACGCCGCTCAAGTATCGCAGCGAGACGCCGATGAAACTGCGGATGAACCCGCAACAGAGCAGTGAGCTTCCGATGCTGGGCGCGCTTTCCGGCGAGTCGGGCTCGGGGATAAAACCGGATTATCGGGGCAAGCCGGTGGTGGGTGCGTGGCGTTATCTGCCTGAGCTGGGCTGGGGAATGGTGGTCAAGATGGATGCGGACGAGGTGTTTGCGTCCATAGCGCGGCAACGCGTCCTCATGATTGAAGTGCTGTTGGGGTTGATGCTGCTTTCCGGAATGCTTGCATATTATTTTGGCCGGCAAATCAGCGGGCCACTCGAAGACATGGCACGGACGGCAGATGAAGTGGCCAAAGGCAGTATGGGTAAGCGGGTGGACGAATCCACACCCGGCGAACTGGGGCGGTTCGCGCTGGCATTTAATCGCATGGCGGAAAATCTGCAAGGGCTATATAGCACGCTGGAACAGCGTATCGAAGAGCGTACACGCGATCTGAATGTGACTATTGCGCAATTGCATGAGGAAATCATCGAGCGCGGGCAGATAGAAAACGCCTTGCGTGATAACCGGGATCGGCTCAATGAAGCGCAACGGCTAGGCCAGTTGGGCAGTTGGGAGCTTAATCTGGTCAGCGGCGAGTTGCACTGGTCGGACGAGATATACCGGATGTTCGAGTTCGACCCCGGGCAATTTACGCCCAGCTATGAAAAATTTCTGCGCGTGATACACCCGGATGACAGAGAAAAGGTGAGTCAGGCTTATGCCCAATCGCTGGTCGATCATCAGGATTATGACGTGGAGCATCGTTTGCAGATGGTGGACGGTCGCATCAAGTGGGTGAGCGAACGTTGCAGCAGTGAATTTGACGAGTCGGGCAAGCCATTGCGTTCGGTGGGCGCGGTGCAGGACATTACCGAACATAAATTGGCAGAGGACAGGCAGCGCGTCGCTGCGGTGGCATTCGAGACACATGAGGGTATCATTATCACGGATGCGAACGCGAACATCATCCGGGTCAATCATGCCTTTCAGGAGATCACCGGTTATGGCCCGGATGAAGTAATCGGGAAAAATCCGCGCATCCTCAGTTCGGGCGTCCATGACCAGGCATTTTATGCGGCGATGTGGCAGCAATTGATCAATGAGGGTTCGTGGAACGGGGAAATCCTCGACAAACGCAAGAACGGCGAGATCTATCCGAAATGGCTGACCATCAGCACCGTGAAAGATGGCGAGGGCAAGGTCAGTGAATACGTTGCCATTTTCAGCGATATCAGTGCGCGTAAGAAGGCAGAGGAGGAAATACGTAACCTCGCGTTCTATGACAACTTGACCAAGTTGCCAAATCGACGTTTGCTGCTGGATCGTATGAGCCTGGCGTTGAGCAGTTCGATGCGCACTCAGTATTACGGTGCCGTGATGTTTCTCGATATGGACAGGTTCAAAACGCTCAACGATACGATGGGACACGACTACGGTGATCTGTTGCTGATAGAGGTGGCGCAGCGCATCCATTCCTGCGTGCGCGAGGTGGATACCGTTGCCCGCATGGGGGGCGACGAATTCGTGGTATTAGTCGAAGACATTGATGCCACTGCGGAAGAGGCTTCGCAAAGGGCCGCACTGATTGCCGAAAAGATACGAACCAGTCTGACCGCAGTCTATCAGCTCAAGCATCGTTTGTATCACAGCTCGCCCAGTATTGGTGTTTGTTTGTATCGGGGTAACGAGGAAACGGTTGATGCCCTGCTCAAACATGCCGACATGGCGATGTATCAGGCCAAGGAGTCAGGCAGAAATACGGTGCGCTTCTTCGACCCGCAGATGCAGTGTGCAGTCGAAACGCGTGCCGCACTGGAGGCGGATTTGCGTTATGCCGTGTTCAACGGGCAATTGCGCTTGCATTATCAGATTCAGGTGGACGATGAGCATCGCGCGCTGGGTGCAGAAGTGCTGGTGCGCTGGGTTCATCCGACGCGCGGCATGGTTTCTCCTGCGCAATTCATTCCGGTGGCTGAGGAAAGTTCGTTGATTCTGGAGGTGGGGCACTGGGTGCTTGAAACGGCATGCCGACAACTGGCGGCATGGAGTAAGAACGAGTTGACACGCCACCTGAGTATTGCGGTTAACGTCAGTGCGCAACAATTCAAGCTGGTTGATTTTGTGGACAGGGTGATGGCCGTTCTGCGCGCGTTTGATGTGGATGCGTCGCACCTGAAGCTGGAATTGACCGAGGGCGTGGTGTTGAACGATGTCACCGATGTGGTGGCGAAAATGCATGCGCTGAAGGCGCTGGGCGTGCGCTTGTCCATGGATGATTTTGGTACCGGCTATTCGTCGCTGGCCTATTTGAAGCAACTGCCGCTTGATCAGCTCAAGATAGATCAGAGTTTCGTGCGTGACATCACCACCGACCCCAACGATGCCGTGATGGTGCAAACCATTATCGGTATGGCGCACAACTTCCGTCTGGATGTGATCGCCGAGGGGGTTGAAACCGAAGGGCAACTGGCTTTCCTCAAGCAACATGGTTGCCGGGCTTTTCAGGGCTATCTGTTCAGCAAACCCGTGCCGATTGAGGAATTCGAGCAGTTGCTGCTTGCCGGAAGCGACGCGTAAACCACACCTGATTTATTCGGTTTTGTCGTTCTCCTTAGATCAACTAACCCGGTTTCAACAGTTGGTAGCGACAGAGCCTCATGTTTTTCCGGAATCCTGATCGTGGCCGTGGCGCTTGTACAGCGCAGTCATAATGCCGGACAGCAGCAGGCCGAATACCAGGATGATGATGTAGATGCTGAAATCCAGTTTTTGCATCACGGCATACAGTCCCAGCATGGCGAAGATGCTCAGGTTCTCGTTGAAATTCTGCACCGCGATGGAGCTGCCCGCACCCATCAGTAAATGGCCGCGATGTTGCAGCAGCGCGTTCATTGGTACGACGAAATAGCCGCCCATGGCGCCTATGGTAATCAGCAGCAGTATGGCCAGCGTGCTGTTGGTGACGGGTATCATGATCAGCACGGCTACCCCCATCGCGATGCCGACCGGCAATACCTTCACCGAGTTTTCCAGCTGGACGAATTTCGCCGCCAGCACCGATCCGAGGGCGATGCCGACTGCGACCCAGGCGGTCAGTTTGGCGGCGGCGCCGATGTCGTAATTCAGCGCCACTGCCGCCCAGCCCAGTACCAGCAGGCGCAGTGTGGCGCCCGCCCCCCAGAATAACGTGGTCACCGCCAGTGATACCTGGCCGAGCGGATCTTTCCACAATAGCTTGAAGTTGTGCCAGAACTCGGACAACAGGAAAAGCGGGTTGCGGCTGAGCGGTTTGTGGTCAATGGCGACGTGCGGGATGTAGAGATTGAAGATCGCCGCTGCAATGTAGATGAACACGATAATCAGTATCGCCAGTTCGGGGATGCTGTCGATCAGCGGAATATCGAGTGTCTGCAGCAGCGGCGCGGTGATACCCGGGCTGATGAGCATGCCGCCGATCAGCGCGCCCAGCACGATGGCGGCGACCGTGAGGCCCTCCATCCAGCTGTTCGCCCATACCAATCTTTCCGGCGGCAGATATTCCGTGAGGATGCCGTATTTTGCCGGTGAATAGGCCGCTGCGCCCAGTCCGACCATGCCGTAGGCCAGCAAGGGGTTGAGACCGATCAACATGGCGATGCAGCCTAATAGCTTGACGATATTGCTGATGAACATCACGCGTCCCTTGGGCAGCGAGTCGGCGAAAGCGCCGACGAACGGGGCGAGCACGATGTAGGAGACGATGAACCCCTGTTGCAGCACTGGCGTGTGCCAACCCGGCGAATTGAGCTCCATCAGCAATGCAATGGCGGCAAACAACAACGCATTGTCGGCGAGCGCGGACAGGAATTGTGCCGCGAGGATGATGTAGAAGCCGAGATTCATACAACCTGAGGGGTATTTTTATCAATTCGTTTTATATCACGAAAGTATAGCCCCTGCTATCATTGCGCACTTGAAATTCCGTTGAAACAGAAGATTCATGCCGCGTCCCATACAAGCACACATTGATCTGAATGCCCTGGAAAATAATCTGCATGTCGCCCGTCGCGCCACTTCGGCACGCATCATGGCCGTCATCAAGGCGAATGCCTATGGTCATGGCTTGCTGCGTGCGGCGGAGGCGCTGGCGGATGCGGACGGTTTTGCGCTGCTGGATATACAGGATGCCGTGCGCCTGCGTGAGGCGGGATACCGCCAGACTCTCCTGTTGCTGGAGGGATTTTTTGACGCGCAAGACCTGGCGCTGGTTGCCGAATATGAACTGAGTTGCGTGATACACAGCGCCTGGCAGATCGCGTTGCTGGACGCTTATCCCAGGCGTGCCGCGCTGGATGTCTGGCTCAAGGTCAACAGCGGCATGCACCGTTTGGGATTTGCGCCCGACCGGGTGGCGGAAGCGATGGAAACGTTGCGTCGTCATGCGGCGGTGCGTGAAATCACCCTGATGAGTCATTTTTCCGATGCCGACGAAGCGCGCGGCGTGTCAGCGCAACTGGAACTGTTCAAAGAGGTGGCGTCCGCGTATCGCGGCGCATGCAGTCTGGCAAATTCTGCCGCGTTATTGCGGTATCCTGCAACGCACGCTGACTGGGTGCGCCCCGGTATCATGCTGTATGGCGCATCGCCGTTTGCTGAAGTCAGCGCGCAGTCCATGGGTTTAAAGCCGGTGATGACCCTGAGCAGCCGCATCATCGCCACGCAGGATTTATCCGCAGGCGAGCGGATAGGCTATGGTGGTTTATTTCGTGCGGATCGCTCCATGCGCATTGGTGTCGTCGCCTGTGGTTACGCCGATGGCTATCCGCGCCATGCGCCGGGTGGCACGCCCATGCAGGTGGCCGGGCAACAGACGCAACTGTTGGGGCGGGTCTCCATGGATATGCTGTACGTGGATCTGACGCACTTGCCACAAACCGGTGTGGGGAGCGAAGTTGTATTGTGGGGGGCGGGCATGCCGATAGAAACGGTGGCGACGGCTGCGGGAACGATCAGCTATGAATTGATGTGCGCGTTGACGGCACGTGTGCCCGTCCGGGTGTAATGGGGGAGGATGGTATGGATGATAAATTGCAGCCAGTAAAGCCGAGTGAAATTGAGGTAGGTAAACCGCTGGCCTGGTCGATTTACGATAAATTCGGCCGCCTGCAGTTGGGCGAGGGTGCACTGGTTGAGTCGCAACAGCAAATCGAGGCACTATGTGCGGATGGTTTGTTTCGCGAGGCTAGGGATGAGGCTGCCAGCCGGAAGATAGCGTCGGCAGAACAGGGTTCCGGTAAACACAAGCCGGTAGAGAAAATTGAGGATTTGCCTGCTATCAAGCTAGCCATCGGCGACACGCTGCAATTGCAGGATTTTTCCTCGGGAAAACAACGTTATTTCGTCAAGCTGATCGGTTTCATGAATAAAAAAAGCGTGCTGGTATCTCATCCCCGGCAGGACGATAAGTTGAGCTTCATCAAGGAAGGGGTCGGGTTTCTGGTGCGCGGTTTTTCGGGTACAAAAACCTATGAATTCAGCAGCAATGTGGTCAGCGTCTGTTTGACTCCTTATCCTTATCTGCATCTGGCTTTTCCTCCGCAGGTCAAGACGACCAATATGCGCGGCGCGGTACGCATCAAACTCAGGCTGGTGTGTTCAATTGATTCGGCGGCTACCGGGCTGAAAGTGTCTGCCATTATCGAGGATATGAGCATTTCCGGCGCGCGTATTCATGCCAGCCAAGCCTTTGGTCGGGTGGGCGATGCGGTAACGGTGGGGTTGCGCATGCAGGTCGGCGGCGAGAATCAGGTATTTCTGGTGTCGTCTGTGATACGTAATGTGCATGCAGAGAACGATAGCCAGACAGGAAACGCAGTGGTCATGCATGGTATGGAGTTCGTCCAAACGGTGAGCATGGATCTGACCGCGCTGCAAAATTTCATTTATAAATCCATGTTGGGAGAATAAGCGCTTATGTTAGGCATTATTGGCGGTAGCGGTGTTTACCATATCGAGGGGCTGGAAAACTCCCGTTGGGTCAGGGCGGAATCCGCCTACGGCGAACCGTCGGACGAAGTGCTGCTCGCCGAACTGGCCGGGCAGCCGATTGCCTTCCTGCCGCGTCACGGCAGAGGACATCGCATTTCGCCGTCCGACATTAACTTCCGCGCCAACATTGACGCGCTGAAGCGTCTGGGCGTGACCGACATTATCTCGGTCAGCGCGGTGGGTTCGTTGCGCGAAGACTTGCCGCCCGGCACTTTTGTCATCGTCGATCAGTTCATCGACCGTACCTTCGCCCGAGAGAAGAGTTTCTTCGGCACGGGGCTGGTGGCGCATGTATCGATGGCGCATCCGGTGTGCAACCGGCTGGGCGATCATTTGTTTGCCGCTGCTGAACTGCTGGGCATACCGGCGGTGCGCGGCGGCACCTATCTGGTCATGGAAGGAATGCAGTTTTCCAGCCTCGCGGAATCGGAACTGTATCGTACCTGGGGCTGTGATGTAATCGGTATGACCAATATGCCGGAAGCCAAGCTCGCGCGCGAAGCCGAGATTTGCTATGCCACGGTGGCGATGGTGACGGATTTCGACTGCTGGCATCCCGATCACGATAACGTCACGGTGGATGCGATTGTGAAAGTGTTGCTGGAGAACGCAGACAAGGCGCGCACGCTGGTGAAGGGGGTCGCGCAGCCGGTACACGGCGATGATGAGGCCCACGCCTGCGCCTGCCGCAGTGCGCTGCAATACGCGATCCTCACCGCCCCGGAAGCGCGCGATGCCGCGATGATGGAAAAGCTGTCCGCCGTCGCCGGGCGGATGCTTAAGAACTAGGGAGATGCTGATTTATTCACCAAAACTGTCATTGCGAGCGTAGCGTGGCAATCCAGGATGTTGATTATCAAAAGAATTCTGGATTGCCACGTCGCTACGCTCCTCGCAAAGACGATTTAATCAGCGTTTCCCTAGTCATTAGTTGCTAGTCGTTAGCCGGTAGTTAAATCAAAACCGCGTAGCGACAACACCAGCTAACGACTAACGACTAACAACTAACGACTGAGGTCATCATGCCCATAAAATCCCGTATCCGCACCGTTCCGCATTACCCTCATCAAGGCATCATGTTCCGCGACATCACCACCTTGCTGAAAGATCCTGTCGGCTTGCGTGCGACGATTCAGGAGATCGTGCACCGCTACAAGGGCGCCAAAATCGATAAGGTGGTCGGTATCGAATCACGCGGTTTCATCGTCGGCACGCCGGTTGCCTATGAATTGAATCTGGGTTTTGTGCCTATCCGTAAGCGCGGCAAGCTGCCTGCCGAGACGGTGGGGCGCGATTACCAGCTGGAATACGGCAGCGACCGCATCGAGATTCATCTGGATGCGATACAAAAAGGCGACCGCGTGCTGCTGGTGGACGACCTGATCGCTACCGGCGGCACGGCGGAAGCGGCGGTAAAACTGATCGAAGACATGGGCGGTATTGTGGTCGAGTGCTGCTTCGTGATCGATCTGCCGGATATCGGCGGCCGCGCCCGACTCGAAAAAATGGGCCAGAAGGTGTTCGCGCTGTGCGAGTTTGAGGGGGATTAAATGTAGGTCGGGTTCACCCTAAAGGGTAAACCCGACCTGCGAAGCTGATAGTCGAAGCTTGTAGAGGTAGACAATAAAATAACGGTGGGCAATACATTGCCCACCCTACAGAAATAAACCATGAAAATTAACGGTACGCCTTACCGCACTATCTGGCCGACTTCTGACGGTGCGGTCGAGATCATAGATCAGACACGTTTGCCGCATGCGTTTGCCACGCTGCGCCTTGATAACATGCGCGATGCGGAATTTTCGATACGTTCCATGCAGGTGCGCGGTGCGCCGCTGATCGGTGTGACGGCGGCGTATGGTGTGGCGCTTTCCATGAAACACCATGCGTCAGACGCGGCGCTGACGGCGACGTGTGACATGCTGGCCAAGGCGCGGCCGACGGCGGTGAATTTGCGCTGGGCTATAGAGCGCATGCGCGACTTTTTGTCGCCGCTGCCCGCTGGCGAACGCGCCGATGCGGCCTGGCGTGAAGCAGGGCGCATCGCCGATCAGGACGTGGAGATTAACGAAGCGATCGGGCGGCACGGGCTGGAGATCATCCGCGCAGTCCATCAGCAAAAAAACAGTACGGTCAACATACTCACCCATTGCAATGCCGGCTGGCTGGCGACGGTGGATTGGGGGACGGCGTTAGCCCCCATCTATGCTGCGTTCGAGGCGGGCATCCCGCTGCATGTCTGGGTGGACGAGACGCGTCCGCGCAATCAGGGCGCGAGTCTGACTGCATGGGAACTGGCGCAGCACGGCGTGCCGCACACGGTGATCGTGGACAATGCGGGCGGGCATCTGATGCAGCACGGCAGGGTGGATATGGTTATCGTCGGTACAGACCGCGTCACCGCGACGGGGGACGTGTGCAACAAGATAGGCACCTATCTCAAGGCACTGGCAGCATTCGATAACGGCGTGCCCTTCTATGTGGCGATGCCCTCGCCGACGCTGGACTTGAGTTTGCAGGACGGCGTGCGTGAGATACCGATCGAGGAACGCGCTGAAGAGGAAGTGACGCATATCGATGGTCTGTGCGAAGACGGGCAGGTGCGCCGCGTGCGCCTCACGCCGCAAGGATCAAAAGCCGCAAACTACGGTTTCGACGTGACGCCTGCACGGCTGGTCACCGGGCTGATCACCGAACGCGGACTGGTGGCGGCGAATGCGCAAGCGATACGTGCCGGGCTGGCTTGATTTTTTGGGTCATTCCCGCGAAAGCGGGAATCCAGTTGATTAAATAATTTCTCCGCGTAGCGGGGGCATAGTTCAGTCGTTGTACGCTTCGCGTGATGCTCTTATTGCTGGATTCCCGCTTTCACGGGAATGACGCTGTTTTTTAGTTGAGGAGTCGAAATGAACGAACAGGAACTGCGCACCGAGCTGGTGCGTGTCACCAAAAATCTGGATGCACTGGGCTTGAGTCACGGCACGTCGGGCAACCTCAGCGTTCGTTATGCCGAGGGATTCCTGATTACGCCCTCCGGCTTTGGTGCGGAAGGACTGACTGCCGATGATGTTGTATTCGTTTATCTGACGGGTGAGTCCGAAGGGCGCTGGCAGCCGTCCAGCGAATGGCTGTTTCACCGCGACATCTACGCGCAGCGTCCTGAATTCGGTGCGGTGGTGCACACCCATTCCAATGCGGCGACAGCGCTGGCCTGTCTGCGGCGCGACATTCCGCCTTTTCACTACATGCTGGCGCTGCTGGGCGGCGACAGTCTGCGCTGCGCCACCTATGCCACCTTTGGCACGCAGGCATTGTCGGATAACGCGCTGGTTGCGATGGCTGACCGAAAAGCCTGTCTGCTGGCGAATCACGGCATGATCGCTGCAGGAAAGAATCTTGCCGAGGCGTACCGCAATACCGTGGAGGTGGAAAATCTCAGTGAACTGTATCTGCGCGCGCTGGCTGTCGGTGAGCCGGTATTGTTGACTGCGGCCGAATTTCGCGATGCGCAGCAGCAATTCGTCGGCTACGGCAAGCCAAAGCAATGAACGCGCCGTTCCGGGAGGAGGGAGATCAGCGCGGGTTCGTGCGTGCTATATGGAAGTGCTGAAAGAAGCGACGGTCGGAAGCGCGACGATGAACGATAGGACTCCGAATGGCGTATAAGCTGTTGTCATTACGCTGGATTAGGGTTAATGTTGCCGCCATGAAAACCGCCTTGCCTCCCAATTTCTCCAGTAATTCACGTATTTGTTGAATGCAATCACGATATAAAATTAAGTGAGCCTTTGTGTGCGTAGTCAAGCGGCTTTATCAGCAAATCGGGTAGGTTGAAATTAACCTCAGCGCCCTGCCAACTACCTGCGATATCTGCTGCAACGTGATCGATCGGCGCTATCGGCGTGAGCTGGCGGCGTTAGACGTGGAAATTGCCGAAGAGGTTGAAGCTTTGCGGGCGGTGTTGTCTAATGCCGATTCGCCCTGATTGAGGAGGACTCAAATGAATGTCGTTGCAAGCAAGGTACGTCTGATCGAATCGGCAGCACCCAATTCGCTGCTGGTTAACGCTACGCTGGACAAGCTGATCGGTCTGATCGCAGACGACTATCGGCACAAACTGGCCGAGTATCGGCGGACACTGAGCGAATTCGAACGGCAGCACGGCATGACCACGGCAGAGTTTCAACGTGGATTTGATTCCGGTGAGCTGGGCGATGCACCCGAATGGTTCGATTGGGATGGTTACGCCGCACTGGCCGCCGAAGCACAAAAAAAACTGACAGAACTCGAAGATGGCGGCGCATGAACGCGTTGACGCCCGGTTGCTGGATATTCAGGTGGCCTTGGCAAACTCGCGTGTGATTGTCGATGTTCGTCTGCTGCATGAAAGCGCCATCGGTGATGTGGGTTATTTTCGAGTCCGTGCGCATCTTATTGACGGCAGCGAAGTTAAATTTATGGAGCGTTTTTGTCATCAGGCCGATACGGTGGTGGTTGAAAAATACAGCTTCCACTGGCAGCGCGCCGATGGCAGTCTGATTCGCCGCTGGGACAATGCCCCTCATCATCCCGAAATCACCTCCTTTCCGAACCATCTTCATGAGGGCGATGAAAGCCATGTGCTGGCGCACGAGGCGGTGAATGTGTTCGAAGTGCTGGTGAAGCTTGAGAAGGCGTTGGCGGAGCAGGTAGATTGAAACCGCAGCATGACAAATAATTTGATGCCAGGCAGTTGCGATATTTTCTGCAATGTCATCGACAATTACGGCGACATAGGCGTGAGCTGGCGGCTGGCGCGGCAGCTGGCCAATGAATTTGGCCTGGCTGTGCGGTTGTGGGTCGATGATCTGGCCAGTTTTACCAGGCTGTGCCCGGATGCCGATGCGGCGCTGCCGGGCCAACGTGTGCGTGGCGTGGAGGTGCGGTTGTGGAACAAGGACTTTACCGATGCACCCGCAAGGAGTACGCCGGTGGGTTCCCCGCCGCAGTGCGGCGACCCTTCCGCTGTTACCCCTGCCGATGTGGTGATCGAAGCGTTCGGCTGTGCGATGCCTGAATCGTATCTTGCCGCGATGACCGCACAAT
>JAUSAO010000055.1 GCA_030652475.1 Gallionella sp.
TCGCCACGCGCGAAACTGACACGCTATTTTTTCTTTCCCGGCTTCACCAAAAAAACCGGTGGTTTGCTGCTTGAAGGTGATCTTCTGGCGCGGCGCGATGTATTTTTGCGCGACCCGCTGCAACAAACGGCTTTCTGGAAAGCCGTTCTTTGGTGGCGTGGAGCGCCTGATTGATGAGTGAGAAATTTAAAATCGTGATTGTGGGGGCAGGCCCCGGTGGTTTGTCGGCTGCCGGGAGAGCGGCGCAGTCGGGCGTCTCGCACCTTCTGCTGGAAGCTTCGCCCCATCTGGCCAATACCATTCATCACTTCCAGAAGGGCAAGTCCGTCATGGCGGAGCCTGCGGTGCTGCCGTTGCGCAGCAGTATGAGTTTCGCTGCGGGAATACGCGAGGGTATCCTCGCGACCTGGCAGCAGGAGATAGACCAATATCGCGTCAACGTGCGGCTGGCTTCACCGGTCACGGCCATCTCGGGAAGCGCCGGGAATTTTTGCATCACACTGGCGGCAGGTGAGATGCTGCACGCCGACTATGTGGTTCTGGCCATTGGCCTGCAGGGGAATATTCGCACGCTGGCGGTGCCGGGTGAGGACCTGCCGGGCGTGCAGTATCAGCTGGATGACCCTGACGAATTCAGTAATGAAACGATAGTTGTGGTGGGTGGCGGAGATGCCGGTGTGGAGAATGCGCTGGGGCTCGCCAAGCAGAACCGCGTGATTCTGGTCAACCGCCATGAGGAGTTCAGCGACTGCAAGGCGCTCAATTATGAGCGCCTGATGGTGGCGGTCGCGCAGGGCAGGATAGAGACGCGCGTCAGCACGCTTACCGAGTGCATCGAGGCGCTTGCCGATGAGGCCTTTGCGCTGGCCTATGTGGCTCAGACACCGCAGGGGCGCGAGCGGATTGCGTGCCATCGCGTTATTGCGCGCCTGGGTGCGAAGCCGCCGCGTCCGTTGCTGGAGCGTTTCGGGGTGGTGTTTCCGAACACTGATTCGACCGCAGTGCCGCAGCTGTCCGAACAATACGAATCCAACGTGCCCGGCCTCTATATCGTGGGTGCGCTGGCGGGTTATCCGCTGATCAAGCAGGCGATGAATCAGGGCTATGAGGTCATCGAGTACATTCTGGGTAATCCGGTTGAGCCCGCAGACGAGGGCTTGCTTAGGGCGAAGTTTTCCGGGGTGGCGGAGGTTGGCTCGGCGAGCGATGGCATCGCGCTGCTCCGGCGTAACCTGCCCTTGCTGTCACCGTTGACCACGCTGCAATTGCGAGAGTTCATGCTCGACAGCGCGGTGCATGTGTTGCCGCGCGGCGAGGTGGTGTTCAACAGCAATGATTACAGCAACAGTTTCTATTCGATCCTGAAGGGGAGAGTCGCCATAGAGACAGAGGGTGGGCAGGGCGAGGTTGCCGTGTTCGGCCTGCATGAGGGGGAGTTTTTTGGTGAGATGGGGCTGCTGTCCGGACGACGACGTTCAGGGACGGCGGTGGTCAGTCAGGATTGCGTATTGGTCGAGACGCCACGTCGATCGATGCTCAAGCTATTGTATTCGGCCAAGGGCGTGCAGCGCAGACTGGACGAGGTGTCGCTTAAACGCGTGGTGAGAAATTGTCTGGATACGGCGCTGCCCGAGAGCGAGCTCGATTATCTGGTGCAGGGTGCGCAGTCAAGACAGTATGCGGTGGGCGATACGCTGTTCCGCGAAGGCGATACGGCGGACGGACTGTATCTGATACGGCGCGGTTCAGTCACGGTATCCCGGCAGCGCGAAGGGCGCGAAGTGGTACTGGCGTATTTGCCGGCGGGAAATTATGTTGGCGAGATGGCGCTGGTCTCCAGCCAGCCGCGTTCGGCGACCGTGCGGGCGGCGTCTCCTGCCGAGGTCATTCTGCTCGAGGCGGCGCGGGTCGGTGAGGTGCTGGGACGCAACACTCTGTTGCGCAGCAAGGTGGGCAGCCAGTATCTGGAAAACGTGCGCGACGAGCATGCGCGCGATGAGGCATCGGGTCAAGGATATGGCGGGCTGGTTAATTTCCTGATGGAGCAGGGTGTGGGTGAGGCCTCGGACGTATTGCTGATCGATTATGCGCGTTGCATCCGTTGCAACAACTGCGAGACGTCCTGTGCCGCCGCGCATGATGGCACGTCGCGGCTGGATCGCGAGGCGGGTGAGACCTACGCGCAGATACACGTCCCCACTTCGTGCAGGCATTGCGAACATCCGCACTGCATGAAGGATTGTCCGCCTGATGCCATTCATCGCTCGGTCAATGGCGAAGTGTATATTGGCGATAATTGCATAGGCTGCGGCAATTGCCAGACGAATTGCCCGTATGGCGTGATCCAGATGGCGGTTGAACAGGAATATCACAAGCGTAGCGTCTGGCAGGTGATATTCGGGATCGGAAAGCGGGAAAATGATGCGCTGCAGACAGGGGGAAATTTGCCGAAGAAGGCCGTCAAGTGCGACATGTGCAAGGACATTCCCGGCGGGCCGGTCTGCGTGCGGGCCTGTCCGACCGGGGCGGCGATGCGCGGTCATCCAGAGGAGTTTCTGAAATATGCCGATTAGCGTGTTTGCATTGCAGCGGGGTGTCGAATGAACGGAATGCAGGGCGCTACGCTGCTGAAATACCGGGGACACCGCTATCTGAAGGTGACGAGTGCGCTCGTGTTGCTGGCCGTGGCGGCGTATCTGCTGCCAGGCAGGACAGGCGATGAGGCGTATGGCGGCACAGTGTCAGGCTATCTGCTGGGCATTGCGGCGACCTTGATTGTGCTGATATTGATGTTGTATGGCGTTGCCAGACGGCGCATCGGCGGGACGCCTGTCGCGCAGGCCGACACTGAGAATAAGGTCGGGCGCGGGAAACGTCCCTTCAGGATGGGCAGGCTGGAAGGCGCGACACTGCAAGGCTGGCTCTCCGCGCATATTTATCTGGGCATTCTGTTGCTGGTGCTGGCGACGCTGCACACCGGCTTTCATTTCGGCTGGAATGTGCACACGCTGTCCTATGTGCTGATGTTGCTGGTCATGGTTAGCGGCGTATACGGGCTGAACGCCTATCTGAGCTATCCCACTCTGATCACACTGAACATGGGCGATGACACGCTGGATGATCTGTTTCTGAAGATTGCGGAACTGGATGAGCTGGCGATGGCGTGTGCGCTGGAATTGCCGGACGAGGTTCATGCGCTGGTGCAGCAGGCCTGTCGTGAGACGCGTGTGGGCGGCAACCTCTGGCAACAGTTGAGCGGTGAGCAGCGCGATTGCCCGACACGTTATGCCGTGCAGCAATTGCCGGCGCTCAGTGCAACATACGGCAGGAATGACCAGCCGAAAATGATACGCGAGCTGTATGCAATGCTGTTGCGCAAGGAGAAGCTGGTGCAGCGCGCGCGTGCCGATGTCATGCTGCGCGCGCGCATGACATGCTGGCTGTTTCTGCATGCGCCGCTGGGCATCGCCTTGCTGGCCGCACTCACGGCGCACATTGTGTCGATATTTTTTTACTGGTAACCGTGATGATTTCGTGTCTGTTGATTCATGTTTCACGCACATCGCAAGGTTTGCCCGTTCGTCAGGCGGGTGTGATCGCGGGCGAGACGATACAGATAGGTCGGGGGGCAGCCTGTCCTGTCCATCTGCCCGACCATCGTGTCGCGCTGCACCATGCCAGTGTGCGACGTGCCGACGATGGCTCGCTGCATATGGATGCAGCCGGTGAGGCTATGCTCAAGATCGACGGCATCATTGCACGGAGTGTGGCATTGCAGCCGGGAATGCGGATAGAAATCGGCCCGTATGTGCTGGGGGTCGAAACCGCGCCCGCCGGACACGACATCGCCCTGTCGATGGAAAAAGTGCATGCGCCAGACGGACACGAGACGGCTGTCGGTTTGAAGCAGCCCGTCACGCTGGAAGCGCTCGGATTCAGCAAGCGCACACTGGGAGCCGTGCTCGCGGTCTGTATCCTGCTGGTTTTTCTGCTGCTGCCGATGTTGCCGGGCGCATCGCAGGCACTGGATAAATGGCAGGCCGACCTGCCTGTCACGCTGAACGGCTCATGGAGTCCCGGTTCGCTGACGGGGGGGCATGCGCTATTCGAGGCGAAATGTTCTACCTGTCATAAACGTCCTTTTCAGGCTGTCGCGGATGAGGTCTGTACCGGATGCCATACGCAGGCGGGGAAACACCTGAGCAATGAGACGTTGCACAAGCGGGCGTTCGGCAGTATGCGCTGCACGGATTGCCATGCCGACCACAAGAGCCGCGCAAAGCTTCGGCATGATGCTGAAAAATGCGTGGCGTGTCACGGCGACATCAAGCGCATAAATCCTGATAGCAAACTGGCCGATGTGCACGATTTCGCTACCGGTCACCCGGCCTTCCATATCACTCTGCCGGAGGGTGTGGATGCTGACGGTGTCGAACGCGTTGTCCGATTCCGGCAGCAAGATAAGCCTGTCGAACGGTCTGCTCTGAAGTACTCACACAAGATCCATCTGGATAAGGCGGGGATATCGAGTCCGGAGGGTGATACGGTCATGCAGTGCCGGGATTGCCACCGGCTGGACGCGTCAGGTAAGCATTTTGCCGCGATGACGATGGAGAAAACCTGTCAGCAATCCGCGTGTCATGCGCTAAATTTTACCGAGCCAGTCGAAGGCATCGTGCCGCATGGTTCGGAACGCGCGGTGATGAGCAGGTTGCGCGAGTTTTATGGTCGATGGCTGGCCGATGTGCCCGAGAACAGGGCGCAGTGTGAAGCGGCTGGCGCGCCCGCAAATTCTGTGCGAGCCACGCTGGATTGTGTGAATGATCTTGCGCGTCGCAATGGGGCAGCAACGTTGTTCAGAAAGAATGCAGAGTGCGGGGAATGCCATGAGATTACCCCCGTTGCGAGCACGAATGTGCCCTGGAAGGTAACGCCGCTGCGTACCAATCACGACTGGCAGCCGGGTGCTGTGTTTCCACACGCAAAACATGGCGCGATGGGTTGCACGGCATGTCACGATAAGATGAATTCTGAGAAGAGCGCGGATATCGCCATGCCTGCGATCGATAAATGCCGTGAATGTCATATCGGGAAAGATCATGCCAGAGGCAAGCTGATCTCGACGTGCGAAAGTTGTCACCGTTTTCATCGTGACGAGAGGAAATAATTCCATGCCGGATGATTTGAAGCGCTTGGTGTTGATGAGGTCGCTGTCATGACAAGATTTTTTGTGTGTCTGTCTGTTGTTATGAGTCTGTTCGCATTGTCTGCCTGCTCAGATGAGCCCCCGCCGGAAATCGCAGTGGCCTTACCGGTGAAGGATGCTAGCTATGAAGAACTCATCAGGCGCGCCAACTGTCTGGCCTGCCATCAGGAGGGAAATCAGATGGGGTCGCCTACCTGGGCGGATGTGGTTGCCAGATATAAGGGCAATAAGGATGCCGGAACCCTTCTCAGGAACAAGATTGCTCAGGGAGGCGCGGGTGCTTGGGGGAAGATGGATATGCCGCCGTATCGTGCCGACTTGACTGATGTGGAGATTGACGTTCTGATACGGGGGATACTGGCGGAAAAAAGCGAGAAATAGTGGATGTCGATGCAAAAAAATGACCCGCATTAAGCGGGTCATTTTTGCTGCGGGGAAGAGGTTGGTTTACTTGATGGTCAACAGATAGCTGACGAAGTTGGCCTTGTCTTCAGGGCTGCAATTTTTGCCATACAGGTCCTTGCAGTGATCGCTGAATTTTCGTTCCGATTTGTTGATGTCGGAGAAACGTTTCGGGTTCACGGATGGCGCCATAGGCTTGATCGTTTTGCCGGTCACATTGTGCTTGCCCGGGTTGGCAGGATTGTCGGTGTGGCAGGCAGAGCAGGAAAGATCCTTGCCGTCCACGACGACTTTCTTGGTATAGAACGCGCGGCCGACTTCAGCTGATAAGACAACGTCCGGATTGATTCGTTTTGCGTAAAGACCGTAGTCGTTTGCAGCCTGCTGTGCAGTAACGACATCCGCCTGAGCGGAAATGCTGATAAGGCCAAGCAGAGCAAGCAGAACTGTCGAAACTTTTTTCATTTTACTTCCTTGTTCTAGGTTAATTTGATGTTGCGGTTTGCATTTTCGGGGCGACGATTGTCGGCGTCAATGGCAAAGCTACAGACGGTAAAATTGTGCGCTGAGAGGTGAGATTTTTCATACAGACGGTCGATAAACGGGTATGAGCGGCGGATGATCTTGGCGTGTTTCAGGCGTTTCCGGGTTTTATGTTGTTTGCGTTTTATCCGGCTCTGTCTTCAACAGGTTGCACTGTATTCCGGATGCACGCCGCAGTTGGGTGATAATGCGCGCTATGGAAAATAATCCCTCTGTCAGTATGTTCAGTCCGCTGCGGAAAGCAAATGAATATCCCGCTGTTTCATGCGATATCTTCTGTAATGTCATCGACAATTACGGCGACATCGGCGTGAGCTGGCGGCTGGCGCGGCAACTGGCGAACGAGTTCGGCCTGGTTGTGCGGCTGTGGGTCGACGATATGGCCAGTTTCGTCAGGCTGTGCCCGGATGCCGATGCTGCGCTGCAAAGTCAGCACAAACGGGGTGTGGAGGTGCGGTTGTGGAGTACGCCCTTTGCCGATGCACCCGCAAGGAGTACGCCGGTGGGTTCCCCGCCGCAGTGCGGCGACCCTTCCGCTGTTACCCCTGCCGATGTGGTGATCGAAGCGTTCGGCTGTGCGATGCCTGAATCGTATCTTGCCGCGATGACCGCACAAT
>JAUSAO010000078.1 GCA_030652475.1 Gallionella sp.
TGCCGTCAGCTTCAGCGGGTACGCGACCCGAACTTGCTGCGGAAGAATTTATACCGGAAATGATAATCTCCTATTGCTTTACACTACAGGGGATTATACGCTACCATTAACCAAAGCACACACCTTTGCGGAACGGCTAGCAAGGGATGTTGATCCAGGCCGACGTAACGCAGGTCGTCCCATGAAAGCGAACAAACCTGAATAAAAATCACATCGAATGGCACGGCATCGTCTTGGGGTATGGGAAGCGCGACAACACGTTGCGCTTCATTGTCAAAGAAAGTTTGCTCGGCTTTGTTTATATCCGAATTGGGCAGGTAAGTCGTTGTGTCTTGTTTAAATACGGGTTCTGCGACCATATTAGGGACAGGATACTCGAACAGGTACAGTGCCGCGAGGCAGGAGAGGACCAGTGCGCCAACCCGCAAACGATACGACAATATCCAGTACGACAGACAGACTGCAAGCAGGACGGCGATTACGGACAGGCTTATGAAGCGTAATATTAATTCAACAAGATAACTGAATTTAAAATCTGACAGTAAAGATGCCTGCGACACCACATTGCCTATGGGAGGCAGCCATGAGTCGTAGTAAAGCAGTGCCAGAGCAGACACAGCAATGAGGGCGTTTTTGATACGGCGCCAGCGCTGGCGGGCACTGGAAAACAGGATGAACACGGCAAGAGCCAGGTTTTCCAGCGGATGAAAAGAAATCAGGTTCATCCAGAACAGGGTTAGTTTTGCGGCGAAATAATAGCCCCATATTCCCAGTGAAATTTTGGTATGAAAGGCCGCATCAGTTTCTACCGGATAACCTCCCGTGCTGGGAAGATTTTCCGAAGCCACAGGCCGTTTGAGTAGCGTTAGCAAACCGTTCAGCAAGGACGACCAATAGGAGGATATGGTTTGATGAATGACTGGCTGCGCGCTAGTGTCGTGGCGTTGCTCCGCCTGCGTCCTTCTATCGCCGATGGGGATATGGGCCGCTTCATTGGAAGATGCCGAATTTCCATGCCGTCTGGCATTCTCACTGCCATCGTAGGACAGTTCACGGTGCACGGTGAGCTGCTGAGTTTCGGTCTCTGACGAAATCTGCGCCTCTGCCTCAAACGGTTGTGGTTCTGTGAGATGTGGAGGCTTTAGCGGCTTGCTCAGCTTATTCAGGTAATTTGACCAGTACGGTGTTTCGTGCGCGTCGGTAGGGGCGCGTACTATCGGAGCGTGAGCTTGCTCAGCCCGGGTTCTTCGGTTGCCGATGGGAAGACTGGCTGATTCATCGGGCGATATCGAATTCACGCGCTGCCTGACATTCGTGCCGCCATCATTTTGAGCGTTGCCTGACAGTTGCGGTTCTGCGGGCGCGTTGAGCTTCTGATGCTCGCCTTTATTCTCTGACAACACTTGTTCGCCCAGTTTGTTCAGATAATTTGCCCAAGAGGGCGTAGCGGGCATGGAGGAAGTATGGGCTATCGGATCCTGGCGTTGCTCGGCTCGCGTTCTTCTGTTGCCGATGGGAGGGCCGACGGGTTTATTGGGCGATATTGAATTTTCACGTCCATTCGCGCTGTCATTGTTCTGAACTGGGCTTTTATGTCGCAGTTCTGGTTTATACCCACGGTCTTTTGAAATCATCTGCTTACCCGCTGTTGTGGTTTTGCAGGGTGTGATGGCCTCACCTGACCGCCAGGTTTGTTCAGGTCATCTGACCATGAGGTGATCTTGTTCATAGTGCCATCATCGGTTGGTTGAAATATTGAATTCGGTGTAATCATTCCAGCTCTGTGAGCCTATTTTCAGGTGAAACCGGCCATTTTCTTCAATGACTATCGCGTTCTCGGTTTGCGCGATAAATTGAGTGGACGGCAAATCCGCGACATAACCGGACGGGGCGAATGTGCTCTTGGTAAAAGGTGAGTTTTCCAGCATGCGCGCCACGATATGCGAAATCGCCAGATAGCTGGTCGGCTGGTCAATCAGCAGCGCGTCACCCTCACGCTGTATATTTTCGCCTATGACTTTGATGCCAACGGGTACCAGCGTGATGGCAGGCGTGGGGATTTCACGCAAGCCGGATATTTGCCTGCTATCTCCACGCACCGCTCCTCCGTGTTCCGGAACCATGACAACAACTGCACGCCGGCCGGATTTCTCCAGGCTTTGCATGAATTGTTCCATCTCATCCAGAAAAGTAAGCAGACGCTTCCGGTAAGTTTGCAACGTGTTCGGCAATGATTCGGTGCCCAGCAAAAAATTGCCGTCGTGCAAGCTGCCCGTATGGTAATAAAGCGTGACACGCGGGCTGACGGATTCCTGCCGGGTTTCCAGCCAGCGATTGAGTACTGTTAAGTCGTCGTAAACGGGTGAGTTGTTGAATGAGCGCTGGGTAATCTTGAGCCCGTTCAGCGGCAAGGGAGGCGCAGCCACCTGTCCGTATGATTTTATCTGCCCCAGTAAATCATCAAATTTGCCATCGTGATTCATGGCAAAATTTGTCTCGTAGCCATTGTTGCTGAGGCTATTGAGCAAATAGCAATTATCGTGCGTTGTCGAATACATACTGCTGTGTTCAGGCTGCCCACAGGTGGCGCGCAACAGGCGTATGGCGGCTGGCCCGCTGTAAGACGTGGCTGAATTGAAGTTTGTCAGCAGGATATCGAAACGCTGCCACAAGGGATGTTGATCCAGGCCCGCGTAACGCAGGTCGTCCCATGAGAGTGAACAGACTTGAATAAAAATCAGGTCAAACGGGACGGCATCATCATGGGGTGCGGGTAGCGAGACACTGCGTTGCGCTTCATGGGCAAAAAAAGCTTGTGCGATCTGGTCCAGATTGGGTTTGGGTTTATCGGCCGATGTGGTTTGCTCGGCTGTGCTTGACGGGTTCGTAATCCAATTGGGGAGTTGATATTCGAACAGGGACAATGCCGCGAGGCAGGCGATGACCAAGGCGCCGCTGCGCAAGCGATAGGACACGATCCAGTACACCAGGCTGACGCCGAGCAGGATGGCGATCACAGGTAAGCTGATGAAACGCGTTGTTAACTCAAGAAGATAAATAAGTTTGAAGTCGGCCAAGGAAGGCGCGCGTGCAATGACTCTGGCGATAGGTGGCAGCCATGAGTCGTAGTAAAGCAGGGACAGGGCGGATACAAAAATGAGGGCATTTTTAATCCTGCGGAGAAACCGGCTGGCACTGAAAAATAATATGAGCCCGGCAAGCGCCAGGTTCTCCAGTGGATGAAAAGAAATCAGGTTCATCCAGAACAGGGTTAGTTTCGCGGCGAAATAATAGCCCCATATTCCCAGCGTCATCCCGGAATGGGAGTAGGCATTCGTTTCAGACGGATGTGCTTCCGTGCCGGATAGTCGTTGTGAACTATTCGGCCGTTTGATATGCATCACCAGCCAGCTCAGCCAGACAGTCCAATAGGGATGCGTGATAGTGCGAGTGACGGGCTGCATCGCCTGCTCAGCGCGCGCGCTGTTATCGCCAATAGAGGGGCTGGCTGACTCATCTGGCAATACAGCGTTCTTGCCTCGCCCGGCATTCGTCCTGCCTTCGTTTCGATCGCTGCTTGTCAGCTGCGGCTCTACGGTTGTGTCGCGTTCCGGGCTTGCATGCTCTGTCACCACCTGCTCACCCAGATTACGCAGGAAATATGTTAATGAGTGCGTCTCGTGCGTGCTTGGGGGGGCTGTCGGCGCGTGTTGCAGGTTGCTCCGGGTTCTTCTATTGCCTATGGAACGAGCGGCTAAATTGATTGGCGAGATCGAATTGTTGCGTCGCGTGGCATTCCTTCTGCCATCGTTTTGATAATTTCTTGTTACGTGCGGTTCTGCGGGCGTGTCGCGCTGCTGACTTGCATGTTCTGTCATCACCTGCTCACCCAGATGGTGCAGGTAATTGGTTAATGCGGGCGTTTCAGGCGTGGGTGCTGTCGGCGCGTGGCGCGGCTTGATCTGTGCTCTTCTATTCCCTATAGAGCGGCCGGCTAAATTATTTGTCGATATAGAATTATTGCGTCGCCCGGTATTTCTCCTGCCATCGCTTTGAAAGTTGCCTGATTGACCCGACTCTGTCGGTGCGTGGGGTTTTTGCGGCACATTTTTCGACAACACCGGTTCACTCGCCACGAGCGATTGTGGTTTTGTGATGGTCGGTTGCTCTACCTGCTCGTCAGGTTTTGTCAGGTAATCCGACCAGTAGGGCGTTCTGTGCATAGGGAGTTAGGTAGATATAATCAGATTCGGACTATGTCATAGGGTGAAACGGAGTATATAGATATATCTATGCACAGGTCTATGTTTGGTGGGGTTATTTTCATAATTCTGGACAACCATAAATCCAACGCTTAAACTTGCCCCGTTTGCTGACGTGAAAATATAAGGATTAAATAATGAGCTTACTTCTGGCAGGTTTGACCGTATTGGTGATTGGTGACAGCCATCTGGCAACCAAGGATTATTTGATTACCACCTTGCATGATGAGTTGATGCGGCAGGGCGCCAAGGTTTACTCGTACGGCGCATGTGGCACGCCCTCCGGTGCGTGGATGAAAACAATGCAGCCGCCGTGTGGCAGTGCTTTCAGGCTGGATGATGGCCCCTTGAGAATTCGTGCGGGCGAAGCGGGATCCACCAAACCCTTGCCTGAGTTGGTTAAATTGCACCACCCTGATTTGATCGTGGTCGTAAACGGAGATACCATGGCAGGCTATAAAAATCCCAGCCTGCCTAAAACATGGATATGGAATGAAGTTAGTACCCTGACCAAGGGCATCAAGGCCAGCGGCGCCAGTTGCGTGTGGGTGGGGCCTGCGTGGGGGAATGAGGGCGGTAGGAATAGTAAAAATTTCCCACGCGTAAAGGAAATGTCAGATTTTCTGGTTGATATTGTTTCGCCGTGTATCTATATCAATTCTCTGGAAATGTCCAAGCCGGGTGAATGGGGTACGCTACAGGGTGATGGACAGCATTTCACCAGCGCCGGTTATCGCGCCTGGGGTAGTGCGATTTCCCGCGCAATAGTTTCGTCTGACATTTTACAAAAAATAAAACACTGAGGCTGAAATGAGAAATAACGCTCGCCGCCTCATCGGATTTTTACTGGCAGGTATTTGTGCCGGTTCAGCGCTTGTCCATGCGGAACCACAACTTTATGAAACCGGGCCTTCAGAAGAATCGTCCTATGTCCGCTTCGTGAATGCGACGGAACAGGATGTTGCGGTCATTTCATCGCAAGGTACGGCGAAAGTTGAGCTGACTGCACAGGCTGAAAGGCGTGCATCACGTTTTTTTCCGGTTAAGTCCGGATCAAAATTATCAGCGACGATTCAGAGTAATAACCGTAAAATTCCAGTCGAAGTGGTTGGAAGCCCGTGGGAATACATTACGATTGCCATCGTGCCCAGTGGTCATGGACGTGTTAAAACGATGCTGGTAAGAGAAACCCCGAGTGATTTCAATGCGATGCGTTCATCGCTGGCCCTGTTTAATCTGGACGCCAAATGTGGCGCTGCTGTCATGCAGGGCGGCGCAAAAAACGTCACCATACTGGACAAAGTGCAGCCCTTTTCCGTGCAACGTCGTCTGGTTAACCCCGTTAAACTGAGCGCCACGGTTGCCTGCACCGGGCGATCTGGGGGCGTGGCAGTTGACCTGTCACAACTTCAGGCTGGCGAACGATATAGCGTCTTTTTGCTGACGCTGAAAAATACCCAGCATACATTTTTTGTGCGTGACTGATAGCGAGGTGCTCGCCTACCGGTGCGAGATTACTGCAAAAAGCTGCTGATAATTATTATTAAATTGCATTATTTCGGAGTCACAATTTATGGTATTTGCGTCTCTGGAATTCCTGACGCTGTTCTTGCCCGTTTTTTTTGCGTTTTATTTTCTGACCCCGCAACAATTTCGTAATCACACGCTGCTGATTGGAAGTTGGCTGTTTTATGCCTGGTGGACGCCGAAATTTCTGATTCTGATTATTGCCTTGACCATTATCACCTGGTTGGCGGCGATACTGATCGACAAGTCAGCTTCTGAGAAGTATAAAACACGCATGATGACAGGCGCGATTCTGGTGAATCTGGCCAGTCTGGCCTGGTACAAATACGCCAATGTCGTGGTGCAATCCCTCAATGATCTGTTCGGTAGTCCAGATCATTCGTTTATCGCATGGGAAAAAATCTTCCTGCCTATCGCCCTTTCCTTTACCGTATTGCATGCCATTTCCTATCTGGTTGATGTGCGGCGCGGTACGGTTCAGGCGCAATATAAATTAAGCTTTTTCAGCGCCTACATCGCCATGTTTCCTCATCTGATTGCCGGGCCTATCGTTCGCTACAAGGTGATTGAGAAGGAACTCTGGGAGCGGTTTTTTTCCGCAGAGGAATTTGCATCCGGTGTGCGTCTATTCATGATCGGCTTCGCGATGAAAGTGTTGATTGCCGATCCGCTTTCGCCTTTGGTCGAGTTGGTATTTACTCAATCTGCACCTTCATTGATTGATTCATGGATAGGTTGCGGCGCATATACCATCCAGCTTTATTTTGATTTCGCCGGTTACAGCCTGATGGCTATCGGACTGGGATTGATGCTGGGTTTCAGATTTGAAATTAATTTTAACAATCCTTATCTTGCTGTTTCTATTCAGGATTTCTGGCGGCGCTGGCATGTAACTCTGTCATCGTGGCTGCGCGATTACCTGTATATTGCATGGCTGGGCGGTAATCGCAACGGTCAGACGCGTACTTACATCAACCTGATGTTGACCATGTCGATTGGCGGTTTGTGGCACGGAGGGGAAAGCTGGAATTTTCTGATCTGGGGTTTTATTCATGGTGCGGCGCTCTGTACTGCGCGTGCCTATAACATCATGGGTTATGCTATGCCTGATTTTTTCTCGCGCCTGCTTACCCTGATTGTTGTGATGCTGGCGTGGACGGTATTTCGCGCAGCCGATTTTTCCGCCGCGATGACTGTGTGGGGCGGGCAATTCGGTTTTAATGGCATGGCGATGGGCGATGAGGTTGCACTGGCTTTGCGCCCAACGATATATGCTTCCTTTATCCTGGGGGTTGCTTGCATCATATATCCTGGAACGCGCATTGCACAGAGCGGCTGGTGGATATTCGGCACGCAGGCGTGGCGTGCAATCTGGCCAGTGCTGGCATTTGCCTATGCGCTTATCGTGCTGACGGGACAACAGTCGCCCCCGTTCCTGTATTTTCAGTTTTGATAGGGTGAAGCCATGCTGATAAAACGAAAATACATGACTATATTGCCGGTGCTGGCATTCGCTGCGCTGCTGATAGCAGGTTTCATCGTCTCCTTCCTGTCGCTCAAGGCTGTGCCAAGTGAAGATTGGGTTGAATTGAGGAAGCCGGCCCATATCCTGAGCGGTGAATCAACTCGGCGTTTTACCAGGTTGCTTAATCAACACTTCGTGCTGGGTAGTACATTCAACCAGATCGAGCGCGGTATGCTGTGGAATCTGACGGGTGATTTAGGCCCCAGCGTTCGTGCGGGTTGTTCTGAATGGCTATTTCTGGCCGATGAGTTAACGTTGCACCCTGACAGAAATAAATCGGCTGAATTCCGGGCTGTATTGGCGGCGCAACTCGCCAGCCGCTTAAAACAACGCGGTATTAAGCTGCTGGTGGTTGTCGTACCCGACAAAACGCGCATAGAAAACGCGCATCTTTGCAGCCTCAGGCGTTCTGTGCTGTTTGATAAACGGCTGGTGAACTGGCTGGCACTGCTGAAGCCGCACGGTATTGAAACGCTGAACCTGACTGCCGTGCTGGCTGGCACGCCGGGAGAGCGCTATTACCGCACGGATACCCACTGGAATGAAACGGGGGCGTATGCCGCAGCAGAGACCGTGGCGGCCCGTTTGAGTGATCTCCAATGGGCTGCCCTCGCGGCAGGCGGTACGCTGCCGGAGGCCGTACGTATCGAGCGTTCCGGTGATCTGATTCATCTGGCCGGGCTGGACGGCCTGCCCGGCTTTTTGCGCCCCGGGATGGAACGGGTACAGGCCACGGAAGTCGCGCCGGTTACCGTAGAAAGTGATGACTTGTTCGGTGATGCCGGCTTGCCTGCCATCGCGCTGATCGGTACATCTTATTCGCGCAACAGTAATTTTGTGCCGTTTCTGGAGCATAAGCTGGGTGAACCCGTGGCTAATCTGGCTAAAGACGGCGGCGATTTTTCGGGCGCCGCCACGGCCTTTTTCGCCGGAGCAACGTTCCGCGATAATCCGCCCAAGGTGGTTGTTTGGGAAATTCCCGAGCGCGTGATCGAAATGCCCATCAAGGATGACGAACGAAAATGGCTGGAGACGCTGGTCAAGGCCAGCTTGTAGCGCCTCACACTGCCCGCTGCACAAATGGCCTGCCAGGGAAGCATTCTTCGGTTTTGCCGTTCCTGTAGCCGACTCGATCATTTGGGGGCCGGTTGCGACAGGAATCTAGCCGCTGATACATCCCGCCTGGCCGCGTCCTCTGAACTACGCTATGTCCGCCCTAGCGGAAATGGCGAATAAGCCAGCCTCAGTACTGCGAATAAGGCGTCACCGGATCAGGACGCATCTTGACCTGGCCTGTTTCCGGGTTAAACATAAACCTCAAGTAAAACAGCAGCGAGTTTGGGGCATAGTAAGCGGAGCGTTCCATGTTGAAGCGTCCGCCGAGCGCTAGGTTTGGCGTGAGCCGATATTCGGCAGCTGCGCGCACACCATAGCCATATCCGCCTCCGGTGCCCCCCCCATAGATCGCCTGGGGATACCCTCTGGGGAAGAGCCCTCCTGCCGCTGCCGCTGCCGCAAGTGCTTGCAAGCCGGGGTCGGTCGGGTAGAAGACGGCGGCATCTTCGTTGGTGCGTGAATAGGATAAGTTGAGCCTGAGCTGGTAGGAAAGCAGGTCTTCGCGGCCGATTAACTCGATAGGCAGGCCGAAGCTGAGGCTGCTCTGCGGGCTGTAATAGCCGCCGTGGCCAAAGGTGTAATACGCCTGATTTTCTGAATGACGTGTGTAATTGGCATTCAATCCCATGTTCAAGATCATGTCATCGGTGCTGTAAACATCCTGATCAAGTGCAGCGCGCAAATACAGGCGGTCATTGTTTGACACGTTCTTGCCGCGCAGCAGTCCGTAGGAGGCCATCGTCGATACGTTGAAGTTCTTGAGGGTGGTGGACATATTGAGTCCCAGACCCGTATTGGTGACGCCGCCCCATGCGGTATTGGTAACGGGATCCCTGGCGCCTGCATAAGAAAGCAGCGAACCGGTATAAGGTCTGCGGGAGAGCGTAAGCGAGTAGCTTAAGCGTCCCACGTCCCCCCCTTTGCGCAGACCGCCTACCATGTTGCTGACCGGGAAGCCTATGCCGACAACACCGATGTCCGCTCTTACGGATTCCCGTTCATAGCCGAAACCTATGGACGTACCTGTAGCCTTTTGCGGTATGGGCTGTGTTGGAAATCCATAGGCCTGAATCTGCCCGAATAAGGCCGAGTCGTTATAGGTGGACGGCAGTGTGCCGGCATCGATGTTGACCAGATCAACCTGAACGGTGCCATGCGCTTCATAGCCGATCGGGAAGCGGGCGCGTAGCGGGATTTCTGTCGCGTTATAAGTCGATGTTCCACTGCTGGCTGTTTTTGACTGTATATCCAGTCCGGCTTCAATCTTCGCCGAACGCCGCGATTCGATGTTCTCCATTTCCTGTTCGGCATAAGTAACGGCGTTACGGGCAGCAGGTTTATCCTGAGCAACCTTGCTTGCCAGGGCCGCACGGTAAATGGCCTCACTCTCTTTTGTGCTTGCCAGCGCAGGTGCGACACGCCTTGTCTTGCTTATGCGGGAATCCGTCACCATACGCTGGGCAGGCAGCAGGTCCAGCAATACATCGTCAGGCGTGTCCTGCTCGACCCGCTTTTTCGGACTTTCGGGTGTCGCTGGTTGCAGTGCACGTTCTTTGCTTAGCTGGAAATACCTCATTGCTTCGTTATAGTTGCCATCATGACGCGCAATACTTCCAGCCTGCATCAGCAAATCAGTGTTGTTGGGATATTGCGTGACCAAATCATCAATAATTTTCTTGGCGCTGGCACTGTCGCCCATGTTTTGCTGCAACCCGGCTACACGCGTGCGCATGGCGAAGTCGTCGCCTTTCGTTAAAGTCAGCAACTCCTGTAATTCCCGTTTTGCATTGCTGTTTTGTTTGGACTGGTAGTAGGCATAGGCAAGATCCCAGCGGATGCTCAGATCATTCGGGTAGAGTTCCTTTTCCTGTTCCAGCAGCGGAATCGCATTTTCAGGTAATTCCGAACGTGCAAAATAAGTCCGGTGATACTTGAAATAGTCGGCGTTGCTCAGTTGGCCCGTATTGAGCACGGTATCGGCAAGCTGTTGCGCCTGTTCTTTTTTGCCCGCTTTCATCAGTTTGTCAAATTGCCTGCCCGCCATCGCAAATTCAATATCCTGAAGGGTCGCCTGGTATTTCTGGGTGGTGACATCCGTACCTTCCGGGATGCGTAACGAGGGCAAGTATGCGGCGAGTTCCTGATCCTGTTTGGCGCGGTTAAGCAGGGAAGCAAAATATACCTGTGTGCCAAGCGGCACAGGTTGAGGCAGCTTGCGCATCGCACTGAGTCCCTGCTTCTGCAAGTCGAGTCCAAACCACCCTTCAGCGACTTGTTCTGTCGCCGAATAATTGTTGCGCGCCTGGGTTTCAACGATGGACATGATGCGGATGGCTTCTTTGCGATTGCCCTGAGCCAGCATGCTTTCAGCCTGCTGGAAATGATATTGAATCAGTACGCGATTCCATGTTTCCCGCATGGGCTTGGTCATTTCCGTATCAGGAATTTTGGCCAGACTGTCCAGACCGCCCGCATAATCATTCAGACTAATCAGTACCAGGGCGCGAACATAGTGCATATCCGGGTCTTTGGGAGACAGGGCTACGCCCTCCTGAAGTACCTGCAGGGCCAGTGGTGTGAGATTCAGGCTGATATACAACTTGGCCAGCGAAAATCTGACCCATGCATTCCTGGGGGCAAGCACTGCCGCCATTTCCAGGGCCTGAACCGCGTGGCTGGGGCGATGTGCAGCGATATACAAGTCCGCCTCTTCCCTTAACAAACCCGCATGGTTGTCAGGGTTCTGGTTCAATTCATCCGGATAAGTCTGGAAAACCCGCTCCAGCAGTTCCAGTGCTTCTGCACTGCGCTGAGTGCGCGTCAGTAAACTGGTCAATCCGCGTATCGCAGCAACGTTGTAACCTTCCTTGTTAAGAACCTGCCGATACAGGCGTTCAGCTTCGACGAGATCGTTGTTGGCCGCCTTAATGTTACCCAGCAATGCCAGTGCATTGGGGTCTTCAGGTTGCAGGAGTAGTGCCTGCTGAATGGTGGCTTCCGCTTCACGCAGTTGGTTTTCTTCCAGAAGCTCGTCGGCGAGACGCATATTTTTCCAGAATCCGGCTGTGGTGACCAGACTGGTCCATTTTCCGATGCTATCTTCATCTGAGACACGCAAGGCCTGTTTAAACCAGTTTTCGGCCTCGGCCTGTTTGCCCTGCCGTAACTTTACAAATCCCAGTCCGCCCAATATTTCCGGATCCTGCGGCCTGCGTTTAAGCAAGTCTGTCAGGGAGGTTTCGGCTAGTTCCAGTTTGCCATCCTCCAGTGCATCCAGTGCTTCAGTACGCGCAATGATGTCCGGATCGACGGGTTTGCTGACGATTGCCACAGCAACAGGTTCCACGACAACAGGCTGTTTGACGAGTACTTGCTCGACCATTTTTGGCTGCTTGACGATGGGCTGCTCGACGATATTCGGAACTTTGCTGACTTCGCGTGGTTGTTTTGTGGCGGGTTTTGCCGCGGGCTTGCTTGCCGGCATCTTGGGTGCGGAAGCCACTATATTTTCACTGGGTGCCGGTTTGAGTGTAGGCGCGATTTTATTTAGGGCGGGTGTGGGCTTTTGTGGTTTTGCGAGCTTGTCGTCAACCGCGGCAACGGTTGCCGGTTTGGGCGCCAGGCGCTGCGCCGCAATATTCTTTTGGGCATCGCCCAATAATTCGATCATTTCCCTGTCATTGGGATACGCGGCCAGGAAGTTTTTAACGGCAGTCAGTTTGCTGGCATTATCGGGATATCTGTACAAGTCCCGTCGCCAGTTGTCCTGCAGGCGTTGCGTATTGACATTGGAGCTTCTGGATAATTCTTCATAGCCACGAATGGCTGAGGCCAGGTGTTCGGGATGATTGGCCTGTAATTCAAGCTGGATCAAACGAAAACGTGAGTCGCCCGTCTCCTTGTATAAGGCTGGAAGTTCATTTTGTGCCCGGATAAAGCCCGCTTTTGTTGAGCCTATCAGGCGATAATATTCCACGCCCATTTCACCTTTGGGGGGTTTTCCGGGGAAAATTTTCATGAGCATTTTTTCCGCCTCGGCGGTTTTGCCTGCCTGCGCCAGCGAGCGCATTTCTTCCAGTTGGGTTCTGTCCGTGGTTGCCAGACGATAGGAGGCGCCTAATTCCTGGGTGAGCGGACCGTTGGGTGCCGTTTGTTCCAGCGCATGCAAATGGACTCGCGCCTCAGCGTGATTGCCCGCCGTCAGCTCGATATTGCCCAGCATGAACAAAGCATCTTGTGCGTTGGGTTCAATCAGGATCAGCTTCTGCAACAAATTCTTTGCGAGATCAGGCCGGTCTTTGGCGGCCCATTTTTTTGCTCCGCGCAACAGGAAGTCAGTAGATTGATCTGGCGGCGTGGCGGCCAGTGCGGGAGCGGAAATTATCCCGGCGAGGACGAGAAAAATCGATAAGGTGCGTAATTTTATGGGCATGTGGACATCCAGCGCGGGGTAAGGTTTCCATTTAAATCAAAGCGGTATAAGTTGTCGTGCCAACCCAGCGCGTACAAGCTTAATACCTGACTGTAATAACTGTCTTCTGGTATGGGGTGCGCTGCAATGCGCAGCAATTGTTCGTTAACAGCCTTCTTCATGCCTGCCGCTTGCAGGAAGGGCACCATGGCGGCAGAAAAGCCGCCCGGCCCCGGATTGTTTGCAACGCCCGTCAATATATTGATGGATTCTGGCGGCGAACCATGCCTGGCCACGAATCGCGCCATGGGTTTTAAGGCATCCAGTAATACGCGCCTATCGGCATCATCCGCGTTTAGCATGCCTGCCCACAAATAGACGCGAATGGCATTATAAGAGCCGAGCCCGCGTCTTTCGTCATCTTCATCCAGCATGAATCCCCGGTCGTAGTCGTAAATGGCCCATTCCGGCGCATAACCTTCGGGCGCAGAGTCTACTATCAATCGCCGCGACGTGTTAAGCAATGATGTCCAGCGCGGGTCTTTGCTGTGCGTCACAAACCAGCGCATTAATTGCAGGGGCACATAACTTGGGTTTAAGCGCACCCGTGTTGCAGAGGGTGTGAAGCCGATTGCACCCGGCAATAGCACCAGGCCCAGTCCGGGAACTTCCCTGGTCTCTGTTGTCAGGATGCGGTTCGCCAATAGTGAAGAGAGTGCAACGAGCCGGCGATCAGCCCATAGCCTGCCTGCTTCTCCCAGGGTGTAGGCCATCCACAGATCGGCATCCGAGGCGGAATTTTCATCCATCACCCCTCTGGCTTGCTCATCTTCGCCACCCCACTGCCAGGATGGCAGACGCGTCATCAGGTCGTAGGCCGCCAGATTTTTTTCGGACCAGTTCAACAGCCTGTCAAACATGGCGCGATCATTGGCCACCAGTGAGAAAAACAGCGCATAGGCCTGTCCTTCAGAGGTGGTTATCATGGCATCCGAGATGCTATCTACCACGCGCCCGTCTTCATCAATAAGATTTTTTTTGAACGCATCCCAGGCCGGCCAGGGTTTTTCGCAGTTCGACGTTGCGGCATGAGCCGCCGAGAATGCGCTCAGGCTGAGTATCAGCATGAGGCTCAGGCGGCATAGCATTCTGTGTATAAACTTTGAATCAAATATCATTCAATGACGGCCTTGATGTTGGCTATTAAGTTGCACAACAAAGAGTTGATGAGATAAAAATCACATGGCCATTCAACCGGATCGATGGCCGTGACTGTTGAGTCAGTTGTTTTTGTTGTTTTTTGTCCGAATGCGCGCGATGATCATTGTCGAAAACACGCCATGCTGCTGCCCCTGAAAAATCGTAATAATTTACAACAGCGAATACTACGCAACGTAGGAAGACTTTGCAACGCGTCGTGTTGCTATCGCCCCAGGGAAGAGGAATTTAGCGTAAAAACAAGCGGTATGCCCCGGAATTGCATGGGTGAAATGTCTTGTTCAGATTTCAGCAAGTTGAGCTGTGCCGAATGCGCGAGCAAGTTAGAATGTGCGTCCTATCGGCATATCAAAATCAGCACGTGAACCAAGCCAAAAATTACTACTGGCGTATCGCCGGATTTTATTTTTTCTATTACGCCTTCATAGGGATGTTTGCGCCCTACTGGAGCTTATACCTTCAATCCATACACTTTAGTGCGGTCGAAATTGCCATCCTGATGTCGGTGCAGCCGGTGATGCGTATGCTGGCGCCCAATCTGTGGGGCTGGCTGGCGGATCATACCGGCAAGCGCCTGTTGGTGGTGCAGATCGCAGCCATGCTGAGCGCGGTGTTTTATCTGGGTGTGTTCATGACCACCAGTTTCTGGGGAATGTTTCTGGTGCTGGGGTTAATGAGTTTCTTCTGGAGCGCTTCCATGCCGTTGGTTGAAGCGACTACGCTCAGCTATCTGGGTAAGCATGCCACGCGCTATGGGCGTATTCGTTCCTGGGGTTCGGTGGGGTTTATTGTTGCCGTGGTCGGGCTGGGCTATGCCTTCGATTACATCGCCATCGCCTGGCTGCTGTGGGCCGGATTGATCTGCGAGCTGGGTATATTGATTTTTTCGCGGCAGATTCCCGATACCCCCGTGCTGGCGCATCACACTGATCATCAGTCAATCAGAAATATCATGTGCCAGCCGCGTGTGCTGGCGTTGTTTGGCGCATGTTTTTTGATGTCCGTCGCACACGGGCCCTACTACACTTTCTTTTCGATTTATCTGGTCGAACATGGCTATGCTAAAAGTGCAGTAGGGGCACTGTGGGCGCTAGGCGTGATTTGCGAAATTGCCGTGTTTTTCCTGATGCCCAGGCTGATGCTTCGTTATGGTTACACCCGTATCCTGATCGCCAGCTTTTCCCTCGCCGTGGTGCGTTTCATGCTGATAGGCTGGGGAGTGGATGTTTTATTGTTGCTGCTTGTTGCACAAGTGCTACACGCCGCGACGTTTGGCGCATATCACGCTGCCTCGGTGGGTTTGGTGCATGAGTTTTTTCAGGGACGACATCAATCCAAGGGCCAGGCTTTGTTCGGCAGTCTGACTTATGGCGCGGGCGGCATGTTGGGCGGGCTGGCCAGCGGCCCGATTTGGCAGTATTACGGCGCAACTGTATTGTATTCATGCAGTGCCGTCATGGCGTTAATGGGGTTGCTGCTGATGCGGTGGAAGCTGGGCATGGCAAACATTGAAAGGCTACAGGTTGAGTAGAACGCAGAATATAGGTTATGCTCCGCAGGATATTTCGCTTTAGCTAAGGCGAGCGCCGATTTTTGAAATTGAAGCCGCATCATTTGGAGTGCCATCGTTGAATCGCTCTATCGAACAGGATGAATCGGATGGCAATCTGCGCGCGCCAAGAGCGCCGGTCGGGCACACCATAGGTGACCTGAGGGCCGTGCCCCGGCCGAGCCGCGAGCGCAGGAGCGCAGGCGAGGTGACCGGGAGTACACCGGCCTACCCGGTGATGGAGAGTCCGGTTGCGCATACACAAGACCCACGGCAAAAAATGCCCTATTGGTCGGCCTATCTGAACTGGCTGGGTCAGCAGGTGAAACAGGCGGCACAAGCGCCGCGCTGGCTGGGAATTACGAAACCCGGAACATCAAGAAAGACTCGCGATAGATTGGGGCGCAGGGCGGGCGCGAGCAGCGTTGAGGCGCGCTACCAGGTAAGGCATCCCAGTGGCGACAGACGGATGAGCCCCGAGCAGCGCCGCAAACTGATGGCGCAGCCGCCTGCCCAGCTTGCCTTGAAGGAAACACCCAAGGGGTTGGGCTATCCCCTCCGGCTTGGGGCGCAGCTGAAGCAGGCTGCCCTGAAAAAATTAGGGGTTAGCGTCGCTCCTGCACCCCCCGTAAGCGCGGGCAAGGTGCAGCCGCAATTGTGGCATCCCGAGCAAATGGGCGAAGTTGCAGGGGACACGCAACGCGATAACCCGGTCAATCCGGTTGCACCTGCCAATCAGGTCAAGCGTCCCATCGGGGACAGGAGGACAGGACCCAGGCAACGCCGCGATTTGTCGGTTGAGTCGCGGCGCGGCGCATCGAGCAGGGTTGCGGAGCCGGACCTAAGCAATAAACCGCTCTATGCCAGACTTGCGCTGGGAATATGGGCCTATTACTTCATTGCAAAGTTTGTCCTGTTCGGGATGGAGCTGATTGGTTTTCATCCGCTGGAAAATATTGCCTTTGCCGTATTCATCCTGTTACCGGTGAAACACCGATGGGTGCGCAGGGTTAAAGGGTTGCTCACCTTGTCGCTCGCCGTTGTTTTGCTTTATTACGATTCCTGGTTGCCCCCTGTCGGACGTGTGCTGTCGCAAGTTTCGCTGTTGAGTAATTTCAGCCTGCCCTATCTGATTGAACTGGTCGCGCGTTTTATCAGTTTGCCCGTGCTGGGTGCGTTGGTCGCCGTCTCGCTGGTGTACTGGACACTGTCGCGCCGTGTCAACGCGGCTGCGCTGATTATGGCGGGCATGTTGGGTTTATGGGTCGTGTTGAGTCCGTTATCCGGTTTCGTTGCGCAAACATTCGATAGTACGGAGAACAGCGTTGCGAATAAACCCATGCCGGATATGGACAAGGTGATGCAGGCTTTCTTTGCCGAAGAAGCAAATCGCGTTGTTGCATTCGACAGACCCAAGGCGGATGCAGTCCCGTTTGATGTGATATTTATCCATGTCTGCTCCTTGTCGTGGGACGATGTGCGTGCAGTGGGCCTGGAACAGCATCCGCTCTGGCAGCGTTTCGATATTCTCCTCAAGAATTTTAACTCGGCTGCGTCTTACAGCGGACCGGCCGCCATTCGCTTGTTGCGCGCCACATGCGGGCAGCAGGAGCATGGAAAAATGTACGCGCCTGTCCCTGAAAAATGCTATTTGATGAACAGCCTGTTACGAAGCGGTTTCGAGTCCGAGCTGGCCTTGAATCATGACGGGAAATTTGATGATTTCCTCGGGCAGGTGCAGTCTACGGGGCGCCTGACCGTCACTCCCATGACGCTGGAGGGGCTGAAAATTGCCCAGCGTGCTTTTGATGATGCGCCTGTGTATGACGATCTGGAGGTGCTCAATCGCTGGCTGGACATGAGGAAAATATCTCCCAGTCAGCGTGTTGCGCTGTATTACAACACGGTCAGCCTGCACGACGGCAATCATTTTCCTGGTACGCATTCCACACCGAACAGTCTGGACACTTACAAGGCGCGCTTGAGCGACTTCCTGGATCGTACCGAGCAGTTCATGAAGAGTCTGGATGAGTCCGGCAGGCGGGCGGTGGTGGTGATGATACCCGAGCATGGCGGGGCAGTGCGCGGCGATAAAAAGCAGATAGCCGGTCTGCGTGAGATTCCAACGCCGGGTATTACGCTCATCCCGGTCGGGATCAAAGTGATAGGCGGCAATGTGCAACGTACAGGCGCAACCCTCTCGATCGAGCAGCCTGTCAGCTATTTGGCTATGTCGCACATTATCGAACGCATGCTGAAAAAATCTCCGTTTAACGATAACAAATTTTCGCCGGCGGATTATGTGGAAGGGTTGCCGCTCACGCCATTTGTTTCACAGAATGAACAGATGACGGTGGCTGAGCACGACAACAGCTATTATCTCGGTCGCGGTCCCGCTCAGTGGGAAAAGTATACTGAATTCAATACGGCTGAAGGCAGATGATGATAGCCGCAGCCACAATAAGTCAATATGGATAATCCGCATAAACATCAACCCGGCTTGACGCATGCATGGCGTGCCACCGGGATTGCGCTGCAAGGTCTGCGCGCGGCGCTGGTGCATGAAGATGCATTTCGACAGGAAGTACTGGTCGCCGCGATTGCCATCCCTGTTGCGCTGTTATCAAACGTGGCTACGACCGGGAAAGTCCTGCTGGTGAGCAGTATTTTTCTGGTTCTGATTGTAGAGCTGATTAATTCTGCGCTGGAAGCTGCGGTTGATCATACTTCGCTGGCGCGTCACCCGCTGGCAAAACGCGCCAAAGACATCGCCAGCGCAGCGGTTTTTATCAGTATTGTGAATGCGCTGGCGACGTGGGGGTTGATATTCATTTTATAATGTTCGAATTATTTTTTGCCTTCTGAAGGGCGCGCGTAAGGGGGGTAATATGAGGATTAAATTTGCCCGGTCCGATATGACTGTTATTTAGGCGTAGCCAAGCCATCATTATGGGGTGCTGTGAGATCAGTTGAACTGCTGAGGCTGAACCTGACAATTGAACCTGATTTGCAGGATTTCATCCGTTTTCTAATGGAAAGTGTAGGCAGCCTCAAGGGGAATGCCTTTCGAGCCGCGCTTGCCAGTATGGTGCTGAATCAGCGTTTGCGTACCGCAGGAGCCTGCTGCGGGCAGCTTTTTCCCGTCAGTGTGCAACTGCAAAATAACAGTCTGAGCGTCCACTGGAATGAGGAAAAGTTCGTGCTCGCAGAGTTGGCCCTGATAGAGCCCTCCGTGATCGATCAATTGCGTGATCATTTGTGTAAATCCACAGAGTCCGTCGATCCGGAAATTCTGATTCAACGCAATGAGGCGATGGTGCGTCATTTTCAGGAGGCGCGCGAACGCACCGAGCGGGAATTGATTGAGTTGCAGAGCAAATTATTGATCCGTCAGACTGAGTTGCAGGCTTCGATGCGTCAGGCGGAAACGGATCCGCTTACCGGATTGCTGAATCGCCGGGCATTCGATGAAAAGCTGGATCAGGCCTTTCGTCACACTATGCGTCAGAGAACGCCCTTGTCTCTCATCATGCTGGATCTGGATTATTTCAAGCATATTAACGATCAGCATGGTCATCAGTACGGTGATCGCTATTTGATCAACATGGCGCGTATTTTGCATAGCGTAATCCGGGAAGATGTGGATTATGCATTTCGTTTCGGCGGGGATGAGTTTGCCATGATAATACACTCCGACTATGTCACTGCCTGCGTCAAGGCAAGGCAAGTCATACAGCAAATGGATGGCAAGGTCAGCATCGGTATATCGGCTATCGATCTGCACTGCCCTGATGACCTGAGTCTGGAGGACTTTATCCGTCAGGCGGACAGTTCGTTGTATGAGGCTAAACATCGCGGGCGTGGCCGGGTGGTGGTAGCCCAATGCAGTCGCAGCGACGCGCAACTTTGCGGGTCGATATGTGCAGAGAAGGGGGCCTGTGTCTGAAGTATTCGACAGTGCGGTTGATTGCAAGCTGCTATTCAACAGCGTGACGCAAAGCGAAAGCGCCTTGATTCTGCTGCGCTCGAAACTGGTTGCGATCACCCGGCGTTTGGGCGTGAGCAATCTGGAGCGGGAAAACATGTTGCTGGTGGCCGCTGAACTGGTCAGCAATAACGTGAAACACGCTGCCGGACGGGGCATGGTGCAACTCTGGATGCAACCCGGTGGTGTGCTGGATATGCTTTCGCTGGATTACGGACCGGGTATCGCGAATCTGGCGACCGCCGAAAAAGACGGTTATTCAACTTCGAGCACCTTGGGCAAGGGGTTGGGGGCGATTCGCCGCCTGAGTGGCGAGTCGCACATCTACACGCAGCAAGCACAAGCGGGGCAGCCGAGAAAATGGAGCGGCACGGTGATACTTGCGCGCTTTTTTCTGGACAAAAAGAGCAAAGAGGAAAAATCCGCTTTCAAATTCGGCCTGTATTCGCGTTCCCTGTCTGATGAACGTTACAATGGCGACAGAATTTATCTGCAAAAACAAGGAAAAATACTGCGCTGGCTGCATCTGGACGGGCTGGGGCACGGCGAAGAAGCGCAGGCAGCCACTGCCGATCTGGCGGCGCATTTGCTCAACTATGAGTCGCCCCAGGCCATTCTGGCTACGGTGGATCAGCAACTTCATGACACGCGCGGCGCGGTTGCCATTACTGGCGAGATTGATCTGGCAAAATATAGCCTGCGTTTGTCTGGGGTCGGCGACATGAATGCGCATATTTATGACCAGGACCAGGAACAGGTTCAGCACATCGCATTTTCGCCCGGGATACTTGGGCGTGAGCACCGCACGGCCAATGTGTTGCAGACCGGCTTTGGCAGGAAGTGTGTCATCGTTACGGCGAGCGACGGCATACGCAGGAATTGGGATGCGGCCAATTTTGTCGGTTTGTTCAATCAGCATCCGCAGTTGATCGCGTATACGCTGGGTAACATCATGGGGCGAATTTCTGACGATCAGTCGATTTGCGTTTGTACGATAGGGTAAACAGTAAAGAGGAGAAAATGATGCAGAAAAAAGAAACCAGCGAAAAGCTGGCCACGTTGTTCGGTTTGAAAATAGGCAATATTTCAGGGCAGCTCGAAGAGACCGGGCGCGCGTTTTTTTGCGCAGATACCATGCTGATGGACGAAGATGAAGTCGCTGACCTGAGCAGTGAATTTGTTAACCTGATATCAGGTCTGCTAAGCGCTAAGGAGCCCGCTAAACGAACCATCCCACAATTTCACGCGCTGGAAATTTTCTTTTCCGAGCTTGCGCATCGCATGCTGATGCGCGGCGGTCAGGTGGAGGATGTGGTGCGTTATGCGCAGCAGTTGCAATATAGTCTGATTGCCGCACTGGAACGTGACAGCGGGGTCGTCTTTACGCAATCGCGCTCGGTGCTGCTGTATTTCGCCCAGCTCTTCGATGAGCTGATTATGGCGATTTTTCATACCTATCTGGGCGAACGCGAAAAAACGCTGAAGGCACAGGAAATGGAATTACGTGAGACCTCCACGCCGATTACCGAAATATGGGATGGCGTGTTGACGCTGCCCATTATCGGCACGCTGGATTCCAGTCGTACCATGCTGGTGATGGAGGCGCTGCTTAACCGCATCGCCAAGGATCATGCCCGTGCAGTGGTGATGGATTTGACGGGGGTGAGAAACATCGATTCTCAGGTGTCGCATCACCTGATACAAATGGTGCGAGCCGTGCAATTGATGGGGGCCGATGCGATTATCACCGGCATACACCCCGAGATAGCACGTGCGCTGGTCAGTCTGAATATCGATCTGAGCGGGGTAACCACCCGCGCAAGCCTGTCCGACGGCCTGAAAGAGGCGTTCTCGCGCATGGGCATTCAGGTCAGCCAAAAAGCGGGCTGAAGATGGCCATTTCAGGCATGCACCTGACACGTATCGGCAAGGGCAATTTCCTGCTCGAGCCGTTACGCAGCATGAATATTGCGGACCAGGGACGGTTGATGCAGGAAGTTGTCGCTCAGGTCCGGCAGGGGCAAGGGGTGCGTTTGTATTACGATCTGAACGGGCTGCCCGTCATCGATCCGGTTTATTACGATTGGTTGAGCAATTTGGCTCGTACTTGTCGGATAGTGAACATTGAAATGATCTGCATCAATATGGAGCCGACGGCGGCGTTCACCTTGTCGAGCTTTCTTTCCGGCAAGCCGGAATTTGCAACCGCGTTGGCTGTTCCGGACTAATCCTGACTGAAGCAGGCCATCGTCTGTTTTATGGAAATTTGCACCTTATATCTGGATGGATTCGTTCCGTAGCAGGGCCATAAGCTGCCAAGCTGCGTCTGTTGTGTCATAATCGCGCGCTCTGAAAACGAGTATTTAGCAGGCGAAACAATATGAGCGCACAAACCCTTTACGACAAACTCTGGAATTCTCACCTGGTGCGGCAGGATGCCGACGGCACGGCGTTGATTTATATTGATCGCCAACTGGTGCACGAAGTGACCAGTCCGCAAGCCTTTGAGGGCTTGAGGCTGGCAAAACGCAAGCCCTGGCGCATCGCCTCGATGCTGGCCGTGCCGGATCACAACGTGCCAACCACCAACCGTGCGGCGGGCATCGCCGATCCGGTTTCACGCATTCAGGTGGAAACGCTGGACGCGAACTGCGCCGAGTTTGGTATAACAGAATTCAAGATGGGCGACATCCGTCAGGGTGTCGTGCATGTGATCGGCCCGGAACAGGGTGCGACGCTGCCGGGTATGACGGTGGTGTGCGGCGATTCCCATACCAGTACTCACGGTGCGTTCGCGGCACTGGCGCATGGCATAGGCACGTCCGAAGTCGAACATGTCATGGCCACGCAGTGCCTGGTGGCCAAAAAATCCAAAGCCATGGAGGTTCGCGTCGAAGGCGTGTTGGGTCTAGGGGTGGCGGCGAAAGATATCGCGCTGGCGGTGATAGGCCAAATCGGTACGGCAGGCGGTACCGGCTACGCGATCGAATTCACAGGTAGCACGGTGCGTGCCTTGAGCATGGAAGGACGCATGACTTTATGCAACATGGCGATTGAAGCGGGTGCGCGCGCCGGCATGATCGCGGCGGACGATACGACTTTTGATTATCTCAAGGGGCGCCCCTTTGCGCCGCAGGGTGAGATGTGGGATAAGGCTGTCGCCGAGTGGCGTAATTTGCACAGTGACGCGGGTGCGGTGTTTGATGCGACGGTGTCTCTGGATGCGGCGCGCATCCGGCCTCAGGTGACCTGGGGAACTTCACCGGAAATGGTGGTGACCATTGATGGCTGCGTGCCGGATCCGGCGACCCTGAGTGCAGACCAGCGTGAGGGCGCTGAACGTGCGCTGGTCTACATGGGGTTGAAGGCCAATACGCCGATTAGCGAGATCAGCATAGACAAGGTGTTCATCGGTTCCTGCACCAATGGCCGCATCGAAGACATGCGCGCGGCCGCCGCAGTGGCCAAGGGCAAAAAAATTGCTGCAAATGTGATGCTGGCGATGGTGGTTCCCGGTTCCGGTCTGGTCAAGGCGCAAGCTGAGCAGGAAGGGCTGGACAAGATTTTTATCGAGGCGGGCTTTGAGTGGCGCGATCCGGGCTGTTCAATGTGTCTGGCGATGAATGATGACAAGTTGGCCGCAGGGGAGCGTTGTGCCTCGACCTCCAACCGCAACTTTGAGGGGCGGCAGGGGCAGGGGGGGCGCACGCACCTGGTCAGCCCGGAAATGGCGGCGGCAGCGGCGATTGCCGGACATTTTGTTGATGTAAGCAAGTTTTAAGGGGAATTGAAGATGAAACTGATCGCATTGATATTGGCGGGGATCGTGTTGGTGGGTTGCAATACCGTTCAGGGCCTGGGTAAAGATCTGCAGAAGGGTGGCGAAAAACTGGAAAAGGCGGCTGATAGATAATGGACAAGTTCACTTTACTGAATGGTCTGGTCATGCCTATGGATCGCGCCAACGTGGACACGGATGCGATCATCCCCAAGCAGTTCCTGAAATCAATCAAGCGTTCCGGTTTTGGCCCGAACGCGTTTGACGAGTGGCGCTATCTGGATCACGGCGAGCCGGGCATGGATAATAGCAAACGTGCCATTAATCCCGAGTTTGTGCTGAATCAGCCGCGCTATCAGGGCGCGCAGATTTTGCTGGCACGCGAAAACTTCGGTTGCGGCAGCTCACGCGAACACGCGCCCTGGGCACTTGAGGATTGTGGTTTTCGCGTCATCATTGCGCCCAGTTTTGCCGACATTTTTTTCAATAACTGTTTCAAGAACGGCCTGTTGCCGATCAGGCTGGATGCCACTCAGGTAGATGGACTGTTCAAGGCTGTGGAAGCTCATATTGGTTACCGGTTGGTGATTGATCTGGAAAAACAGACGATCAGCACACCGGACGGCACGGTGTACCCGTTTGAAGTGGATGCGTTTCGTAAGCATTGTCTGTTGAACGGACTGGACGATATCGGCCTGACCTTGCAATATGTGGATGAAATCGCCACATTCGAGGCCAGACACCGTGCGGCGCAGCCATGGCTGTAATATGCGCCTGACGCAAGACGAGCAATTCCTTATCAAACGTATCGTGGCCGAGATTTTTGGCGAAGATGCGGCGCTGTGGTTGTTCGGCTCACGCGTGGATGACGGCAAACGCGGCGGCGATGTGGATTTGTACGTCGTGCCCGTGGCGCAAGAAGACTTATTTATGAAGCGAGTCCGCTGTCTGGGCAGACTGGAAGCGGTGTTGCTTTATCCGGTGGATTTAGTGGTGCATGAAGCAGGACGTGATTTGCCGATTTACCGCATCGCGGCGCAGGGGATCAGGTTATGAATGGAATAGCAGCGTTACGCGACAAGCTGAATCAGTTGCAGAAAATGCGTCGCCATCTGGCTTATTCTCACGACAAAGTGACAAGTTGGTGGCGTGTGGATAGCGATTTTGACGACTGGAACGAGGATCAGCTTGAATCGCTGGCCGCGTTCAAGGGACGTTTCGCCGAGTTTCAGGATCATCTGGCGTCGGCGATGAAGCTGATTGCGAATATCGAAGGTGAAGATGCGCGGCTGTTCACCTATGTGCTTAATTACATGGTGCAGTTGGAGATTGTCGCCGACATGAACGACTGGCAGGCGGTGCGCGGCTTGAGAAATACCGCAACGCATGACTATTCGGAGTCGGAAATGGCCAAGGCGAAGCACTTTGACAGCTTGCTGAAACATACGAATTATCTTTATGAAACAGAGGAAAGTCTGGCGTGTTTTGTGGCTAGAACTTATCCTAAAAAAAATGGGAATGAATCATGATGAAAATCGCAGTTTTGCCGGGTGATGGCATAGGAACAGAGATCGTCGCTCAAGCCGTGAAAGTGATGGAAGCCTTGCGCAGCGACGGTTTGAAAATCGAACTGGAATACGGCCATATCGGCGGCGCGGGTTATGATGCGGCAGGTGATCCCTTGCCTGCTGCGACCGAGAAACTGGCGCAGCAATCAGATGCAGTGCTGCTGGGCGCAGTGGGCGGCTACCAGTACGATACCTTGCCACGCCCCATGCGTCCCGAGCAGGGTTTGTTGCGCATCCGTAAAGGGCTAAACCTGTTCGCCAATCTGCGTCCGGCATTGGTCTATCCGGAACTGGTGGATGCATCCAGCCTTAAACCTGAGCTGGTATCGGGTCTGGACATCATGATTCTGCGCGAACTGACCGGTGATATTTATTTCGGCCAGCCGCGCGGCATCCGTACCCTGGAAAATGGTGAACGCCAGGGTTTCGATACCATGCATTACAGCGAGTCGGAGATCCGCCGCGTGGCGCATGTCGGATTCCGGATTGCGATGAAACGCGAAAAGCGCCTGTGCTCGGTGGACAAGGCTAACGTACTGGATACCAGCATGTTTTGGCGCGAGATCGTGACCGAGGTGGGTAAGGAGTACAGCGAAGTCGAACTGTCCCACATGTATGTGGACAATGCCGCCATGCAGCTGGTGCGTGCGCCCAAACAGTTTGATGTGATCCTGACGGGCAACATCTTTGGCGATATTCTGTCCGATGAAGCCTCGATGCTGACCGGCTCGATCGGCATGCTGCCCTCTGCTTCGCTGGATGCGAATAACAAGGGCCTGTATGAACCGTGCCACGGTTCGGCGCCGGATATCGCGGGTCAGGATATTGCCAACCCGCTGGCGACGATTCTGTCGGTGGCGATGATGATGCGTCACACTTTTGCGCGGGAAGAGGTCGCACAGCGTATCGAAACCGCCGTTCGTCGTGTATTGCAGCAAGGATTGCGCACAGGAGACATCTATCAGGCCGGAATGCAGAAGGTCGGTTGCAATGCGATGGGCGATGCGGTGGTTAAGAGCCTGTAGCCTGTAGCTTGTAGCAAAACGGGTTTGCTACTTCGCGCTACCAGCTAAAACAAATTTAAATTTTAAAGATTAGAGAGCAGAAACATGAGCAAGCAAGATGAAAAACTTTTATCCAGGCGCCTGTACGATGTATGCATATTGGGCGCAACAGGCGCGGTCGGCGAGGCAATGCTGGCTATTCTGGAACAGCGCAACTTTCCGGTGCGTAATCTTTATCCCCTCGCTTCCAGTCGCTCGGCAGGCAGTGAAATCACTTTCTGCGGCAAGGAATACACTGTGCTGGATGTGGAAAATTTTGATTTTTCACAGGCACAGATAGGTTTGTTCTCGGCAGGTGGCAGCGTATCGGAAAAATACGCCCCCATCGCCGCTGCCGCAGGTTGCGTAGTGATAGATAACACGGCACATTTCCGTTACGACCGTGATATTCCGCTGGTGGTGCCGGAAGTGAACCCGCATGCCATCGCGCAATACAAGAATCGCGGCATCATCGCCAATCCGAACTGCTCCACCATTCAGATGATGGTAGCCTTGAAGCCGATCAAGGATGCGGTAGGTATCTCGCGTATCAATGTGGCGACGTATCAGGCGGTGTCCGGAACCGGCAAGGAAGCGATCGAGGAGTTGGCTGCACAGACTCGCGCGCTGTTCAGCTCGCAGGATGTAGAAGTTGAAGTTTATCCCAAACGTATCGCCTTCAACGTGTTGCCGCAGATTGATGTGTTCATGGAAAACGGCTACACCAAGGAAGAGATGAAGATGGTCTGGGAAACCCAGAAAATCATGGAAGATGATTCGATCATGGTGAACCCGACCGCCGTGCGCGTGCCGGTGTTCTATGGTCACTCCGAAGCGGTGCATATCGAAACCCGTAAGAAGATCACTGCCGCCGAGGCGCGCGCCTTGCTGGAAAAGGCGCCGGGCGTGGTCGTGATGGATGAGCGTGTGCCGGGTGGCTGGCCCACTGCAATTGATGCGGCAGGCACGGATGCGACTTACGTGGGTCGGATACGAGAAGACATATCGCATCCCATGGGGCTGGATATGTGGGTGGTGAGCGATAACGTGCGCAAGGGCGCGGCCTTGAATAGCGTGCAAATCGCTGAAATACTGATTGCCGAATATCTGGAATAGTTGGCACTTGGGCACTTGGGGCTTGTCCTGATGGCTCCGTAATGATACTTTTGTCGCCAATACATATAGCGAGGCAACCAGCGTGCGTAAATCACTGTTGAAACAACCAGCCCTTCGATCCGGCGGACTCACTACTTCAGATAGTCCAAGATTCATGCTGAAAATGCTGGGCGTAGCCATCGGCCTGACGCTGGGTACTCTGGCTCATGCTGTGGGTCTGGGTGGCATCAATGTAGTTTCTGCGCTGGGGCAGCCGCTTAAAGCCGAAATCGAACTGCTGGCTGTCAGCAAGTCGGACAAGCCCAGCCTGGTTGCGCGTCTCGCTTCACCCGACGCCTATAAGGGTGTAGGTCTGGAGTATCCCTACGGCGTTAAATACAGCTTTCAGGTTGAAAGTCGTGCGAATGGTGCGTCTTATCTCAAGTTAAGCAGCAATCAGGAAATCAATGATCCTTTTGTCAGCCTGCTGGTTGAGTTGTCATGGTCATCCGGCAGATTGATGCGCGAATATACCTTTCTGCTCGACCCGCCCGGCTATGTTGCAGTCCAGGCTGCGCCCGAAACAGTGCAAACCGTCGTGCCGGCGGTAGTGTCACCTGTCAGGTTGACAGCGATTCCCAAGAGCCCGGGGGAGGCAAAACCGGTTGCCAGATTTGTTGAGCAGCCAGTTGAACGACCCGTTGAAAAGCGGGTAGTTGCCGCACCCGCACGTACTGAAAAAGCCGGTGCGGAGACGGGAGAAATTACCGTTAAACGCGGCGATACTTTGAATAAAATTGCTGCGCGCAGCAAGCCGGATGACGTGAGTCTGGAGCGCATGCTGGTCGCGCTGTATCGTGCCAATGATGATCAGTTTGACGGCAAAAATATGAACCGCATTCAATCCGGGAAAATCCTGCGTATGCCGGATCAGGATGAAATGATGAATGTGGCGCAGTCTGAAGCGGTTCAGGAAATACGCGCGCAGTCGGCTGACTGGAACGCTTATCGTCAGAAGCTCGCCGCAACGGCGACAACAAGCCGGCAGGATGAAACAAACCGGCAGGTCGCTACCGGGAAAATCAGCGGCTCGGCTACCGATAAAACGCCGGTGACCCGTGAATCAGCTAAAGAAGTGTTGCGTTTATCCAAGGGCGAAGTGCCCGGCGATAAGGCGGGTGCAGCAGGCCGTTCTGCGCAAGACAAACGTAATGCTGCCGAAGAAGATGCGATTGCAAAAAACAAGGCTGTCGAAGAAGGCAAGGCACGCGCTGCGTTATTGGAAAGTAACCTCAAGAATATGGAGCGTCTGGGCCAGCTAAAAGCTGAGGCTGCGGCGCTGGTTGCGGCTGCTGCTCTGGAAGGCGCCGCCTCTTCGGTCGCCAGCGAAGTGGCAGCAGCCAGTGAAGTTGCCGCGATGAGCGCGGTTGAGCCGGCAGCCGCTGTGGAGGAAGCGCCCTCATTGCTGGATCAATTTCTGGCTTCTCCGCTCGCGATGGGTATAGGTGCGGCCGCCCTGCTTGCGCTGGGTGGTTTGGGTATCGCGCTTGGCCGTCGCAAGCAGGCGCCGGTTAAAGCCGCTGAACCCGTTGAAGCAGAGGGCGCGAAAACAGGCCATCTGACCAGCCCGGTTGCGCCTTCTCCCGATACGGGCGACTTTACGGTGCTCGCCGGTCAGACAGAAGAAATCCCGCTGCAGCCCGAGGATATTGATCCGATTAGTGAAGCCGAATTGTTCCTGAATTTTGGCCGTGATGAACAGGCAGAAGAAGTTTTGAAAGATGCGATACTGCGCACACCGGACAACCATCAGTTGCATTTAAAACTGTTGGGTATTTACGCTCGTCGTCAGGATGCGGCTGCCTTTTTGGTTGTTGCGTTGCAGTTGCACGATTCCGGAGACAGCGACGCGATGCGGCAAGCCGCTGAAATGGGCCGGAAGCTGGATCCGGACAATCCGCTGTATGTAGAAGAAACAGGTTCCGAAGAGGCGGGTGTTGAGGAATCCGGCGCGGGACAGGCCGGTGATGAGGAATCGAGTATTGAAGAGGCGGGCAGCGCTACCGTACTGAGCACCGCATTTGGCGTGGAGGATGCGAGTGTCGCACCTGAAGTGCTGCCATCAGCCGACGAAGAGGTGGCGGCCCTGCATGCTACGGAGAGCGCACCGGATCAGGCGGGAACGATAGACTTTGATGTGACAGCCGCGCCCGACGAACAAACGGCTACAGTTGATTTTGATGTGAGCGCTATGCCCGAAATCGCCGATCAGACGGATGCGGTCGATTTTGATGTGACGTCTACGCATCCTTTGTCAGCCGCAGCTGAAGAATTGGATATGGATGTCTCCGAGAAGGAAGCGGAGTCGGCTGAAGTTGAACAACAGGAAGATGAGGCGTTACCGAATCTTGATGATTTGATCTTTGATGTGACACCGGTCTCCGAAGTCAAGGATGAGGCTGAGGCCGAACCCTCCGCCACGGAAAACGAAGTAGGCATGGAGTTTACGCTGGACTTCCCGCTGGATGACATAGCGGAAACCCCGGCCTCACCCCCTCTTGCTATCAATCTGGCCGATATCAGCCTGGATATGGATGATATCGGTGAACCTGCCAGCAAGGCGGTGGATGACGCTGCAGCCAGCGTGCCGCCTGCAGAGCTTGAGCAGGTTGAGAAGAGTGAGCAATGGCATGAAGTGACCACCAAGCTGGATCTGGCAAGAGCCTATCAGGAGATGGGCGACGCGGTCGGCGCGCGCGAAATTCTCGATGAAGTCGTGCTGGAAGGCGATGAAGCGCAACAGCGTGAGGCGCAGTTAATCATCAGTCAGCTGGGATAATTGGCTATTCTTACGTTACGGCAGCTCTCTGTGAGCTGCCGTTTTTTTTGGAGCAAACGGGCATGAAGCTACACCCCGCCACGCAAATTCTAATTTGGTGTGTTCTGGTTGCGGCAATGCAATTTTTGACACCCACCACATTGTTCGTGACCGGGGCGCTGGTGTTGTCGCTGGCTTTCGCGCTGTCCGGCCACAAGTTCGTCCAGTTGATGCGGCGAACGCGCTGGATACTGTTTTCATTGTGGCTGATATACGCCTACAGCACGCCGGGGCAGGACGTGTGGGATGCGCCGTTCAGTCCCAGTCTTGAAGGACTGCTCGATGGCGGTTTGCAATTGATGCGTTTGCTGGTTGCCCTGGCTGGCCTGGCAATCTTGCTGGACCGTTTGCACAGGCAGCAGTTGATAGCCGGACTTTACAGTCTGTTTGCGCCGCTGGAATGGCTGGGGCTGTCGCGTGAACGCCTGGCGGTGCGTCTGGCGCTGACCTTGCATTATGCCGAGGTTGCGATGCTGCGCGAAACGCGCAGTTGGCAAGACTGGTTGCACAGTTTGTTTGAGCCGCACGGGGAAGTGAGCAAATCCATGGAGTTGCCGGTCTATCGTTTTGCACGTCTTGATGTGCTACTGCTGGCGGGCGTGCTGTTATTGCTATGGCTGGCCGTGCGATGAGAATTGCACTGGGAGTGGAATATGACGGCCAGCCCTATTGTGGCTGGCAGAGCCAGGCTGAAGGGCGGACCGTGCAGGACACGCTGCAGGCGGCGTTGAGTCAGATCGCCGGTGCGCCGATTTCAGTCATTGCCGCAGGGCGCACCGACACCGGGGTGCATGCGCTGGAACAAGTGATACATTTCGATACGCAAGCGGATCGTCCGCTGACTGCCTGGGTACGTGGTGCGAACGCGCTGTTGCCGGACAGCATTGCGGTGCGCTGGGCGCATCTCGTGCCGGAAGAGTTTCATGCGCGTTTTTCGGCGCACGGGCGCAGCTACCGTTATCTGCTGATTAATCGCCCGGTGCGACCGGCGATACAGACCGGGAAAGCAGGCTGGTTTCACGCACCACTGGATATTGCCGCGATGCAGGTGGCGGCGCAATGCCTGCTGGGCGAACATGATTTCAGTGCGTTTCGCGCCTCGCAATGTCAAGCCAAGTCTCCGGTCAAGACATTGAATAAGCTGGATATCTATCAGACAGGGGAGATGTTGGTGTTCGATGTGAGCGCCAATGCGTTTTTACATCACATGGTGCGCAATCTGGTGGGTTGTCTGGTGTATGTCGGCAAAGGCAAGTATCCGCCGGAATGGCTGGCCGAGGTGCTGGAAAGCCGTGAGCGCAGGCTCGCCGCGCCGACCTTTGCACCGGATGGTTTATACTTGCGCCGCATTCAATACGATGCGAAGTGGGGCTTGCCCCAGGAGCAGGACTGAGGACTGAGGATTGAGTATGGATGAACGGGATGTTGATGTTGTTAAAGCGCAAAATGTGGAAGCGGGAGTCGGTTTTTCTCAATCCTCTATCCTCAGTCCTGCATCATGCCGTGTAAAAATTTGCGGAATCACCCGCGCGGAAGATGCATGGGCAGTGGCGATGAGCGGCGCGGATGCAATCGGCCTGGTGTTTTATGAAAAAAGTCCGCGTCATGTCACTATCGGGCAGGCTGCGAAACTGGCGGCCGTGCTGCCGCCTTTCGTCACCGTGGTCGGATTGTTCGTGAATGCCAGCGCTGAGACGGTACACGAGGTGTTGGCGGCCGTGCCGCTGGATGTACTGCAATTTCATGGCGATGAATCGCCCCAGTTCTGTGAACAATTCAACAAGCCTTATCTTAAAGCAATCCGCGTCAAAGCCGGGGTGGATTTGTTACAATGCGCGGCTCATTTTCATAGCGCCCAGGGTTTGCTGCTGGATGCGCATGTGGAGGGGATACCGGGCGGCACCGGAGCGAGTTTCGACTGGACATTGATTCCCGAGGCGTTACCGCTGCCCTTGATTTTGTCAGGTGGGCTGAGCGTGGAAAATGTCGCAGCGGGAATCAGACAAGTACGGCCCTATGCGGTGGATGTATCCAGCGGTGTAGAGGCGGGCAAGGGAATAAACACCCTGAAGGGTGTAAAAGACGCGGCGAAAATCGCCCGTTTCATGCAAGAGGTTAAAAGTGTATAACTATCCAGACAGTACGGGTCATTTCGGCCAGTTCGGCGGCATCTACATGGCGGAAACGCTGATACCGGCAGTGGAAGAATTGCGGGTGCAGTATCTGCGCTATCAAAACGACCCGGAATTCAAGGCTGAGTTTGCCTACGAATTGAAACACTATGTCGGGCGTCCCAGCCCGATTTATCACGCCAAAAACTGGTCGGACCGGCTGGGCGGTGCGCAGATATATCTGAAGCGCGAAGACTTGAATCACACCGGTGCGCACAAGATCAACAATGCCATCGGTCAGGCACTGCTGGCAAAGCGCATGGGCAAGAAGCGCGTGATCGCAGAGACCGGTGCGGGCATGCACGGTGTGGCGACCGCGACCGTGGCCGCGCGCTTCGGCATGGAGTGCATCGTTTATATGGGTGCGGAAGACATTCAGCGCCAGTCGCCGAATGTCTTCCGGATGAAGTTGCTCGGCGCGACGGTGGTGCCGGTGGAAAGTGGCTCGAAAACGCTCAAGGATGCCTGTAACGAAGCGATACGCGACTGGGTGACCAACGTCGAGAGCACGTTTTATATTTTCGGCACGGCGGCAGGCCCGCATCCTTATCCGATGATGGTGCGTGATTTCCAGTGCGTGATCGGCAACGAAGCCAAAATACAGATGCCGGAAATGATCGGTCGTCAGCCGGATGCGGTGATCGCCTGTGTCGGCGGCGGCTCCAATGCTATCGGCCTGTTTCATCCCTATATCGAAGAAAAAGACGTGCAGATCATCGGCGTGGAAGCGGGCGGCTACGGCATAGCCAGCGGACAGCACGCCGCACCGTTAACCTCCAACAGCAAGGTAGGCGTGCTGCATGGCAATCGCGTGAATCTGATGCAGGATGAAAACGGTCAGATTACCGAGACCCATTCTATTTCTGCCGGTCTGGATTATCCCGGTGTCGGCCCTGAGCATTGCTGGCTGAAGGAAATCGGCCGAGCGCAATATGTCGCAATCAACGACGACGAGGCGATGCAGGCATTTCACGACCTGTGCCGCTTCGAAGGCATTATCCCCGCGCTCGAATCCAGTCATGCGCTCGCGCATGCCGCGAAAATCGCGCCGGGCATGAGTAAAGACAAGGTATTGCTGGTTAATCTCTCCGGTCGCGGCGACAAGGACATTAATACCGTGGCACGACTTTCGGGGATTGCACTATGAGCCGTATCCAAGCAACATTTGACGCGCTCAAACAGCAAAATCGCCGCGCATTGATTCCATTCTTCACCGCTGGAGACCCGCATCCGTCGCTCACCGTACCGTTGATGCATGCAATGGTGGTCGCGGGTGCGGATGTGATCGAGTTGGGGGTGCCATTCTCCGACCCGATGGCGGACGGCCCGACCATACAGCGCGCCTCCGAGCGTGCGCTCAAGCAGGGCATGTCGCTGCGCGGCGTGCTGAATCTGGTGTCCGAATTCCGCCAGCAGGACAACCGCACGCCGGTGGTGCTGATGGGTTACGGCAACCCGATCGAAGCCATGGGCTGGGACGCGTTCGCGCAGCGTTGCGCGGAAGTGGGCGTGGATGGCGTGCTGACGGTGGATTTTCCGCCGGAAGAGAGTCACGATGCTTTCGAACACCTGCAACGCCACGGCATTGATCCTATTTTTCTGCTGGCACCGACGACTGAAGACGCGCGCGTCGAGCAAGTCGCAAAACTGGCGCGCGGCTATGTGTATTACGTCTCGTTGAAGGGTGTGACCGGCGCGGGTAATCTCGACCTGTCTGCCATCGAGCAGAAGCTGCCGCAGTTGCGCAAACACATCAAGCTGCCTATCGGCGTAGGTTTCGGCATCCGCGATGCGGTGACCGCGCAGGCGGTGGCGAAACTGTGCGATGGCGTGGTGGTGGGTAGCCGCATCGTGCAGGAAATTGAGAATTCGAATGACGCGACAGTGATCGCCAATGTCAGTGCATTGGTCAATGAATTAAGGCTGGCAATCAATCAGGCCTAGAGGAGATAACATGAGCTGGTTTCAAAAATTATTACCCCCGAAGATCAAGCGCCGTGTAGGCGATGCCAAGAAAAATGTGCCGGAAGGCCTGTGGAGCAAGTGTCCCTCCTGCGAGACAGTGCTGTATCACTCTGATCTGGCAAAGAATTTGGGTGTATGCCCCACCTGCAGTCATCATCATCGCGTTTCCGCACGCTGCCGTCTGGACTGGTTACTCGATGCAGAAGGACGTTTTGAAATCGGTGCTGAGGTTCTGCCGGTGGATACGCTCAAGTTCAAAGACCAGAAAAAATATTCTGACCGTCTGATCGCATCTAAGAAAAGTACGGATGAAGATGATGCACTGGTGGTGATGCAGGGCAATATCCATACTGCGCCGGTCGTTGTCGCCTGCTTTGAATTCAACTTCATGGGCGGTTCTATGGGTTCGGTAGTCGGCGAGCGTTTCGTGCGCGGGGTACAGGTCGCACTGGAGCAAAAATGCCCGTTCGTGTGTTTTGCTGCCAGCGGCGGGGCGCGTATGCAGGAAGGCTTGTTGTCGCTGATGCAGATGGCAAAAACCTGTGCCGCGCTGACCCAGTTGTCCGAAGAAAAGCTGCCGTTCATTTCCGTGCTGACTGACCCTACCATGGGCGGCGTATCCGCCAGCTTTGCCTTCATGGGCGATGTAGTGATTGCCGAGCCGGGCGCACTGATCGGCTTCGCGGGTGCGCGCGTAATTCAGCAGACCGTGCGTGAAACCCTGCCTGACGGCTTCCAGCGCGCGGAGTTCCTGCTCGAACACGGCGCGGTGGACATGATTATCGACCGCCGCGAAATGCGCAATCAGCTGGCGACGCTGACTACCTTGCTGACCCGAAAACCTGCTGTGGCGGAGATCGAGGCTGCGTAGGGTGGGCACATCCTTGTGCCCACGCTGATTCCGCATCGTGTGCGGATGAAGCCTTCTACCTGATCTCAATTGATATATGCCAAAAACGCTAGCCGACTGGCTCACCTATCTTGAATCGCTGCACCCCAAGGCTATCGCGCTCGGCCTAACGCGCGTAGCCGAGGTTAAACAGCGGCTGCATCTTGATGCGGATTTCCCGCTGATCGTGGTCGGCGGCACCAACGGCAAAGGCTCGGTGTGCGCGATGCTGGAATCCATCCTGCATGCTGCCGGATACCGTGTCGGCTGCTATACCTCACCGCACCTGCTGCATTACAACGAGCGCGTACGGATAGCCAAACAGCCGGTGAGCGATGCGCAGTTGTGTGCTTCATTCGAGGATATCGAGCAAGCGCGCGGGGATATTCAGCTGACTTATTTCGAATTTGGCACGCTGGCGGCGATGCAGTTGTTCATCGCGCAAAAAGTGGAGGTCGCTATTCTTGAGGTGGGTCTGGGCGGCAGGCTGGATGCGGTGAATGTGTTTGATGCCGATTGCGCAGTGGTGACCAGTGTGGACATAGATCACACCGATTATCTGGGCGAGACGCGTGAAGAGATCGCTTTCGAAAAGGCGGGGATTTTCAGGCAAGGCCGCGTAGCGATTTGTGCAGACAGCGATGTGCCGCAAACCTTGCGCGCTCATGCACAGGACATCGGTGCGGAGCTGTGGTGTATAGGCAGTGACTTCGGTTTTACCACACATCAGGGACAGTGGGACTATTGCGGCAAGGCAGGGGCGCGTAGTGCGCTGCCCTATCCGGCATTGCGCGGTACGTTCCAGTTGCATAATGCGAGTGCCGCGCTGGCGGCGCTGGATGCGTTGAAGGCGCGTCTGCCGGTAAGTATGGCGGCGATACGTCGCGGATTGACTGAAGTGCAGCTGGCAGGACGTTTTCAGTTTGTTCCAGGCAAGCCGCAACTGATCCTGGATGTGGCGCATAACCCGCATGCCGCGCGCACGCTGGCGCAAAATCTGTCCGGCTTGCCGCCCTGTCCGCATACCTATGCCGTATTTGCGATGCTCAAGGACAAGGACATGGCGGGTGTGGCGGCTGCGATGAATCTGCATATAGACACCTGGCTGCTGGCCGGCATAGACGCGCCACGCGGCGCCAGTGTTGAAGAGCTGACCGATGCGCTGCGCCTTGCAGGGGTGCGCGGCGCGGTCATCGGTTTTCCCGATATTGCGGCTGCCGTCGCGCATGCCTGTGACGTGGCAGATGATAATGATAGAATCGCCGTCTTTGGATCGTTCTATACCGTCGCAGATGCCCTGCTGGCAAGAGGGATACGTGTTGCATGAACGATTTCTGTCTGCAGGGTCAAAGCTGATCGTCGGTGCGGGCAGGGGATTTATTTTGGCGGGATCAGGTAATGGCTAAGCAAGGTACGGAAGAAGAACTGAATATCAAGCGTAAGGCGCGCCGTCGCCTGATCGGTGCGATTGCGCTGGTGTTGGCGATAGTAGTGATTTTGCCCATGGTGCTGGACAGTGAACCCAAACCGACCGGGCAGGACATTGATTTGCGCATTCCGGCTGTCGACAAGGCAGGCGAGTTTGTTCCCGATGTCGCGTTGTCCGAAGTGGTGGGAGCGAGCGCAGAATCAGCCGTTGTCGTCAGTGCAATCGCGGTTTCTGAGGTGATCGCCGTCGCTCCGGTCGAAAAACCGCCTGTTGCGCTGCCTGTTGCATCAGGCCATATCACTAAGCAGGAAGTAAAAAAACAGCCCGTTGCCACACCGGAGCCCGAGGTCGTGAAGGCAGAGGTCAGGCCAACGGAGGCAGCAAACTATGTCGTGCAAGTCGGGGCGTTTTCCAATGCCGCAACGGCGACGCAGGAAGCGGATAAATTGAAGGCATGGGGCTTCAAGGCCTATACCGAACTGATCAGTGGTACTACGCGGGTACGTGTCGGGCCCTATGCGGAGCGTGACAAGGCGGAAAAAGTGCGTCTGTTGTTGGAGAAGCGTGGTCTGCATCCGGTTATAACGGCGCTTAAATGACAGGGCTCGATTATGCGATGATAGGCATCATGCTGGTGTCGTTGTTGCTGGGGTTGTGGCGCGGTCTGGTTTATGAGGTATTGTCTTTGCTGGGTTGGCCACTGGCGTTTGTGCTCAGCCGGATGTTTGCAGCTGATCTCGAACCCTTGCTACCGATCAGCCAGGAAGTCGCTCGTGTTGCCTTGGCTTATGCGCTGGTGTTCATTGTGGTCTTGATCGTCTGGGGTATGTTGGTCTGGTTGTTCGCAAAGCTGATCAAGGCGGTCGGATTAGGCGTGCTGGACAGTGTGCTGGGCGGTGTGTTCGGATTGTTGCGCGGTGTGCTGGTGATACTGGCTTTGGTATGGCTGGCGGGCATGTCGGACTTGCCTGAGCAGTCGCTGTGGCGCGATGCGCAATTCAGCCGGGTGGCGGAAGATGTCGCTATGCAGACAAAAGTATGGTTGCCGGACAATATTGCCCGGCGCATACATTACAGAAATCGTATTTAACTATTAGGAAATAAACATGTGCGGCATTCTCGGAGTGGTCTCGTATACGCCAGCTAACCAGCTTTTGTATGATGGCTTGCAGGTTTTACAGCATCGAGGCCAGGATGCCGCCGGTATTGCGACGATGGATGGCGATACCATTCATCTGCATAAAGGCAATGGTCTGGTGCGCGATGTGTTTCGCACCCGTAACATGCGCGCCTTGCAGGGCAATACGGGTATTGCGCATGTGCGTTATCCGACCGCCGGTTCCGCGGTGGATCACAATGAAGCGCAGCCGTTCTATGTGAATTCCCCGTTCGGTATCGTGCTCGGTCACAATGGTAATCTGACCAATGCTGAAGAACTCAAGAAACAACTGTTCGTGCAGGATCTGCGCCACGTTAATACCAACTCTGACTCGGAAGTGCTGCTGAATGTGCTGGCGCATGAGTTGCAGGCAAAATGTAAAGGCCTGCGTCTGGATACGGCGACTATTTTTTCCGCTGTTGCCAGCGTGCATCAGCGCTGTCGCGGTGCCTATGCGGTGGTGGCGATTATTGCCGGTTATGGCTTGCTGGCCTTTCGTGATAGCCACGGCATACGTCCGCTGGTCATCGGCGTGAACGAAACGGAATCCGGTACGGAATATCTGATTGCTTCGGAAGGCGTTGCACTGGATACGCTGGGCTTCAAGTTCATGCGCGACATCGCGCCGGGTGAAGCCGTGTTTGTGGACTTCGATGGCCAATTGCACAGCAAGCAGTGCAGCGATAATCCCGTGTTAAATCCTTGCATATTCGAATATGTTTATTTTGCCCGCCCGGATTCGGTGATGGATGGCGTGTCCGTATATGAGTCGCGACTGTATATGGGTGAGTATTTGGCCGACAAGCTGGCACGCAGCTGGCCGGAGGTGGCCATTGATGTGGTCATCCCGATTCCCGATTCCAGTCGCCCCAGCGCACTGCAACTGGCGAACCGCCTGAATATTCCGTTCCGTGAAGGTTTTGTAAAGAATCGTTATATCGGCCGCACCTTTATTATGCCTGGGCAGGCGCTACGTAAAAAATCAGTGCGTCAAAAGTTGAATGCTATCGGTGTCGAATTCAAGGGCAAGAATGTATTGCTGGTGGACGATTCCATCGTGCGTGGTACGACCAGTCGCGAGATCGTGCAAATGGCGCGCGATGCGGGGGCGCTGAAGGTATATTTCGCCTCCGCCGCTCCGCCGGTGCGTTACCCCAATGTGTATGGCATCGACATGCCCAGTCGTGCCGAACTGATTGCGACGGGGCGCAGTGATGAAGAAATATGTCGCGAAATCGGTGCGGATGCGTTGATTTATCAGGATCTGGAAGATTTGAAGGCGGCTGTTCGTAAGGCCAATCCCGGAATTACGGATTATGAGTCCTCATGCTTTGATGGCATTTACATTACCGGTGACATCACACCGGCGTATCTGGACAAGATCGAGCAGGGGCGTGCGGGCGGCAAGGCAAACAAGACTATCGACGATGATCAAATGGAACTGGAGCTGGCGATGAGCGCCACTTCGATGTGAGAAGGCAGGCAGCTAGTAGCTAGTAGCTAGTAGCTAGTTAAATTCAGTGCAGTTTGCTGCACCGGATGCGGGTGAAAGTGAGGGTGAAGTATGAACGAACAAGATTATCAGCCTGAAACGCTGGCGGTGCGTGCAGGAACGGTGCGCAGCCAGTTCGGTGAGCACAGCGAGGCGATGTTCCTGACATCCAGTTTTGTGTTTGAAAGCGCCGCACAGGCGGCTGCGCGTTTCATCGGCGAGCAGCCGGGCAATATTTATTCACGTTTTACCAATCCCAGCGTCACGATGTTCGAAGAGCGTCTTGCTGCACTGGAAGGTGCGGAGCAATGCATCGCCACGGCTTCAGGCATGGCGGCGATACTGGCATGCGTCATGGGCGTACTCAAGGCGGGCGATCACATCGTTGCGTCCGTCAGCCTGTTCGGCTCTACCGTGAATCTGTTCAATAATGTCATCAGGAAATTCGGTGTCGAAACGACCTATGTTTCCGCCACGGATGTGGCCGAGTGGCAAGCCGCGGTGCGACCCGATACGCGCTTGTTTTTTCTGGAAACACCGTCCAATCCGCTCACCGAAATTTCCGACATCGCGGCGATCGCTGTCGTGGCGAAAAGTTGCGGCGCGCTGCTGGCGGTGGATAACTGTTTCTGCACGCCTATCTTGCAACGCCCGCTGGATATGGGTGCGGACATCGTGATTCATTCCGCCACCAAATACATTGATGGGCAGGGGCGCGTGCTGGGCGGTGCGGTACTGGGCAACAGGAAGAATCTCGAAGGTGTGTATGCTTTTCTGCGTACTACCGGCCCTACCATGAGCGCGTTCAACGCCTGGATATTTCTGAAAGGTCTGGAGACGCTGAAACTGCGCATGGATGCGCATAGCGCCAATGCGCTGGAGCTGGCTACCTGGCTGGAAGCGCAGCCCAATGTGGCGCGGGTATTTTATCCGGGCTTGCCGTCGCATCCGCAACATGAATTGGCGATGCGCCAGCAGAAAACCGGCGGCGGTATCGTGTCTTTCGAGGTCGCTTCGTCCCCGGGGGGCGGCAAGGAAGCCGCATGGCGCGTGATCGACGCGACCAGAATGCTCTCGATTACGGCCAATCTGGGCGACACACGCACCACCATCTGCCATTCCGCCAGTACCACCCATGCGCGCATCAGCCCCGAAGCACGCGCGGCGGCAGGCATCACGGACGGCCTGATACGCATCGCAGTGGGTCTCGAAGCGGTTGTGGATATCCAGAACGATCTGGCAAGAGGTTTGTAATAAAGCATTATTCACGCGGAGAATGATTTTTGCTTTGGGAGGGTTGATGGACGTTCTTGCTGCTCAATTAGGCGGATTGCTCAAAGCACACGGACTGAGGCTGGCGACGGCGGAATCCTGTACCGGCGGCGGTGTGGCACAGGCGATTACCGAAGTGGCGGGCAGCTCGGCCTGGTTCGAGCGCGGTTTTGTAACGTATTCCAATCTGTCCAAACAGGAAATGCTGGGTGTGCTCGATGCAACGCTGGATCGTTATGGTGCGGTATCCGAGGCCGTGGTGCGCGAAATGGTGGAAGGCGCACTGCATCACAGTCATGCGCAGGTGACACTGGCGGTCAGCGGCATCGCAGGCCCGGGTGGCGGAACGCAGGACAAACCGGTAGGTACGGTATGGTTTGCCTGGGGGATGCGGCACGGGGCGATCCATGCGCAGCGACATCAGCTTGCCGGAAACCGCTCTGAGGTGCGCGCACAGGCGGTGCGTATCGCACTGCAGGGAATAATAGACCTGCTCAACCAACGTAGCGAATCAGCCTGAAAACAATTAAAAGAACGATCGTTCTGTTCAAGTGTGTATGGGTATGCCATAATCCGCGCACAAATTTTTAAAGGATAAAAAATGGATGACAATAAAAGCAAAGCACTCGCGGCTGCACTGAGCCAGATCGAGAAGCAATTCGGCAAGGGTTCCATCATGCGCCTCGGTGAAAACGAAGTGGCGCAGGACATACAGGTGGTTTCCACGGGTTCACTGGGGCTGGATATCGCGCTCGGCGTAGGCGGCCTGCCGCGTGGCCGCGTGGTGGAAATTTACGGCCCGGAATCTTCCGGCAAGACCACGCTGACCCTGCAAATCATCGCCGAAATGCAGAAGCTGGGCGGTACGGCAGCGTTTATCGATGCGGAACACGCGCTTGATCCGCAATACGCGCAGAAGCTGGGCGTGAAAGTGGAAGATCTGCTGATTTCGCAACCAGACAACGGCGAGCAGGCGCTGGAGATCACCGACATGCTGGTGCGTTCCGGGTCGGTGGATGTGGTGGTGATCGACTCGGTTGCCGCGTTGACGCCCAAGGCGGAAATAGAAGGCGAAATGGGCGATGCGCAAATGGGGCTGCATGCGCGTCTGATGTCACAGGCACTGCGCAAGCTGACGGCGAACATCAAGCGTTCCAACACGCTGGTGATCTTCATCAATCAGATCCGCATGAAGATAGGCGTGATGTTCGGTAATCCAGAAACTACCACCGGCGGCAATGCACTGAAGTTTTACGCCTCGGTGCGCCTGGATATTCGCCGCACCGGTTCAATCAAGAAGGGCGACGAAGTGATCGGCAACGAGACGCGCGTCAAGGTCGTGAAGAACAAGGTTGCCCCGCCGTTCAAGGAGGCGCGTTTCGATATCCTGTTCGGCGAAGGCATTTCCCGCGAAGGCGAAGTCGTCGAGTTGGGCGTGGAACACAAGCTGGTAGAAAAATCCGGCGCCTGGTACAGCTACAAGGGTGAGAAAATCGGCCAGGGCAAGGACAATGCACGCGAATACTTGCGCGAACATCCTGAAATCTCGTTCGAGATCGAAAATCGGGTACGCGAAGCCTTAGGTGTGTCGTTACTGGATGCGGGTGAAAAGTCGGGCAAAAAAGCCGCTGTAAAGGCGAAGGCTGATGAGGAAAAAGCCTGAATTAACTCTCAAGACGCGGGCGTTGCAGTATCTGGCGCGGCGTGAGTACAGCCGCGCCGAGCTGGCTGCCAAATTGCGCCCTTATGTTCAAATTGAGGATGATTTCGAGCAGTTGCAACCGGTTGATCTGGATGCCTTGCTCGATGATCTCACCGCGCGCGGCTGGTTGTCCGACGCACGTGCCGCGACGCAACTGCTGCATGCCAGGCGTCCCCGCTTCGGCACACAGCGCATTACCCATGAACTGCGTCAGAAGGGCATCAGTGATGAGCTGATAGATATGGCTCTGCCCGCGTTGAAAGAAACTGAACTGGAATCGGCGCGCGGCGTGTGGCAAAGAAAATTTGGCGTATTGCCGCAGGATGACAAGGAAAAAGCCAGGCAGATACGCTTTTTGCAAACGCGCGGTTTCGGTTTCGACGCGATCTTCAAGGTGCTGCGGCATGCGGAGGCAGATCAGGAAGAGTGAAAGCGGTTACGGGAGATAACGGTGTTTTCTCTGCTCCGATTGACCTGCGACTGCTCGTCATAAAAACTGTACATTCTGCGCGTTTCAGGTAAATTGCGCGCATTCGTGCAACACAATGGAACTTGTCCGATGATGAGCTGTCCGACGAGTTTTTTAATTCCTAAGGGGGAAATATTATGACGCAATACAGCAAACGCATGGTAATCGTTCACTGGCTGACTCTGGTATTACTGGTCGCTGCCTGGTTCTTGGGTGAATCGGTGCATGATTTGAGAAAAGCGGAGGGCGCTACGCTAACGGGCTATATTGCGCATGCGCTGGTGGGTGGCGCGGTGCTGTTGCTGACGGTGATGCGTCTGCTGTTCCGCAGCAAGGACGGCGTGCCGGCTCCCGTGGGCAATACGCCTATGGATAAAGTGGCCAAGGGCATCCATCACCTCATGTATCTGGTGTTGTTCCTGTTGCCGGTGAGCGGGATGATGCAGGTTCTTACCAGTGACGTGAGCCGGGCATTGCTGGCAGGTGATGCGAGTTTGTTGCCGCAGAAATTTACCGGTGTGGCTGCCCATGAAGTACACGAAGTACTGGTAACGGTTCTGATCGTATTGGTGGGATTGCATATTCTGGGCGCGCTCAAGCATCAGTTCATCACGAAAGACGGCTTGATGGAACGCATGATGTTGCGTCGTAAATAGGAACCTGTCGAAAACTCAGAAAAGGGCGCTGCGGCGCCTTTTTTTATGTGTGGCAATTTACAATCAGGCGCATGACCCATCCGGCTTGCTGGTATATTCAAGCTTCTGGCAGGTGGCACTGTGCTGAAAAATGGGGGGGAAGGCGATGGCAGTTTACATTTACTGGTTTTTGTTGGCTTTGGTATTGCTCGGACTGGAAATGGCAACGGGTACGTTCTACTTGCTGGTGCTATCCGTTGCGATGGCTGTAGGGGGTTTCGCCGCCTTGCTGGATGCGAGCGTCGCATGGCAACTGACGCTTTGCGCGCTGGCGGCGGTCGTCGGCACAATTAGCCTGAGGCAGTGGAAAAATGCTCATCTCAACAAGGTGGCTGACGCCAGTCTGGATGTCGGGCAGCCCGTACAGGTAGAAACGTGGCACGAGAATGGCACGGCCCGGGTTTTATACCGGGGGGCTGCGTGGGATGCCGAACCCGAGTCTGCCGATATGCCACGCGCAGGAACGTTCTACATCAAGGAGATGCGCGGCTCCAGTCTGGTTTTGACGCATCGCAAACCGTAACACCCTAAGGAGGAAACATGGAAATCTCGTTGCTTATACTGGTCGCTGCCATTATTTTTATAATCAAGGCGCTCAAGGTGGTGCCACAGCAAAATTCATGGGTGGTTGAGCGCCTGGGGCGCTTTCATGCGGCGTTGTTGCCGGGACTGAATATCGTGATCCCATTTATTGATCGGGTCGCCTACAAGCACATGCTCAAGGAAGTTCCACTCGATGTGCCCAGCCAAGTCTGTATTACCCGGGACAATACCCAACTGACGGTGGACGGCATTCTGTATTTTCAGGTGACCGATCCCCGGCTGGCTTCCTATGGCACCAGTAATTACATTGTGGCCATTACCCAGCTTGCCCAGACGACCTTGCGTTCCGTCATAGGCAAGATGGAGCTGGACAAGACCTTTGAAGAGCGTGACGACATCAACCGCGCCGTGGTTGCGGCGCTGGATGAGGCAGCCACCAGTTGGGGGGTGAAGGTGCTGCGCTACGAGATCAAGGATCTGACTCCGCCTAAGGAAATTCTCCACGCCATGCAGGCACAGATCACCGCCGAGCGTGAGAAGCGCGCCCTGATTGCCGCCTCGGAAGGACGCAAGCAGGAGCAGATCAATATTGCCACGGGCGAACGCGAGGCCTTTATCCAGCGTTCCGAAGGCGAGAAGCAGGCGGCGATCAACAACGCACAAGGACAGGCGGAAGCCATCAAGGCGGTCGCGTCAGCTACCGCACTGGCGATTCAACAAGTCGCGCTTGCCATCCAGTCTCCCGGCGGTATGGATGCCGTCAACCTCAAGGTTGCGGAAAAATATGTCGAAGCATTCGGCAATGTCGCCAAGCAAGGCAATACTCTGATTTTGCCGGGAAACTTAGCGGATATGGGCGCGATGGTGGCCACGGCGATGAGCATAGTGAAGACACAAAAATAATGCTTTCATCATGTGGGCCACGTTCTGCCGTGGCCGTTGATGGGCGTATTCAACAGGCGCTAAGTCACCACGGCAAAAGGGTATTTCGGTTTACCCACAAAATCTGTGGATAAAGTTGTGGGCGCTTATGTGGGCTTGTGTGCTAATGCTATGTAATTTAAGAGTTTTTTCATGTCTGCCTGTTTTTTGGGCGCGAATCTGTTTTTATGACAACAGGTTGTTAAAAGGGGTTGTCGGGGGTGAGGCTGCCTGTTAAGCGTTGCCTGCCTGAAAGGTTAAAAAGAGCTGTCCTGCCACACCCTGCCGATGCCGGCCAAGGCGCCGAAGAAAATGGTCAGATGTGCCCAGGCCCAGAGCAGGTAGCGGCGCGATAGTTTTTCAGGGGTAAGATTGCTGATCAGGAATAATTTGCCGTCGCGGGGCATGCCGATAATGTGCATGTCGGACAGTGCCCCGGCTTGTTGCTGCGTTATGGCCAGTTCGCGCTTGGCAGCTTGCCGGGCGAGCTGCCATTCGTCCATGCTCAGCTCTCCATCCTTGTTCAGGTCAAAACGTTGGCGCAAGGCCGGCATGTCTTTTTTCCATTTTGCCAGCAACTCGCCCAGCTCGGCGCGGCTAGCGGATTCGATCATGCCGCTCTGGGTGCGAAATTCCCCGATGACATAAATGTTGTCATGCCTGATCAGCTTCCACTCGGTGTAGCGATGAGCCCCTTCCTGCCAGCGATCACGGTGCTGTGTTGTTATTTCGGCTTGTTCAGGGTCGATCACGCATACGCCGCTGTCATCGCGCAACAGGAACGAATACTGACTCTCGCCGCTGTCCTCCGTGACCCATTTGTTTTTTGAGGTGCGTCGCTCGACTTTGTAGCGATACCACAGGCAGGGGAGTTGCCTCAGAGGGCTTAGCAAAGGCGGTTCGCCGAAGGGTTCGCCGCGCCCTGTCAGTTCTACATAGCCCTGGGCGGCGGAGGCGACTCTCGATGTGGGGGTGTCACGGATCGCGCGCAGCCTGTTCAGGGACGAGAGCCAGGCGAACACGCTGATTATTGCCATGAGTGCAAGGCAATACAGCCAGCTGCTGCGCGACTCCAGACGGATGCCGGCGATCAGCAGCAACAGCTGCGCGCCGGAGGTAATGAGCTGAACATAGCTGCGGCGCAGGGAAACCAGCATGGAGAATTAACTGAACAGCGATTTCATGTCCACATCGGCTTTTTCGCTGGCGGAGAATTCCAGCAGCGGCTTGGCTTGATAACGGAACATATTGGCGATCAGTGTGGCGGGAAACTGTTCGATGCCTACGTTGTAGATGTTGACCGATTCGTTGTACAGCTCGCGACGGTCTGCGATGCCATTCTCCAGGCCGGTAATGCGTGTTTGCAACTGCATGAAGTTCTCATTGGTTTTAAGTTCCGGATAGGCTTCCGCGATAGCGAATATGCCGCCCAGTCCGGCGCGCAGCAACCCTTCCGCCTGTCCCAACGCGCCGATGTCCTGACGTTCGCGCGCGGATTGAACCTGCGAACGCGCTTCGATCACTTTTTGCAGCGTGCTCTGTTCGAATTCCTTGTATTGCTTGCACACTTCCACCAGCTTGGGCAGTTCGTCATGGCGCTGTTTGAGCAGCACGTCGATATTCGCCCATGCCTTGGACACCGCATGTTTGATGTTGACCAGATGGTTATACAGGCTGATGCCGTAGAAAATTACCGCGGCTACGAGGCCCAGAAAAATCAGTGTGCTCATGAATGCCCCCTGTGCAAGGTTGAGAAGTTACTGCAACTCGATGGTGCCGTTGATCTGCGCCGTCAAGCGTGACTCGCCACCGGCAAACTCCGGCGCCGGGATCGTACTGTCTGACAGGGCGGAACTGCGCATCATCATTAGCTGTGGTGGCATGCCGCCGCCGCTGTTGATGGCGAAACGCACGATCTTGTAAGATTTTGCGCCGACTGCGGCCTGTATCGCTACGGCGCGGTTCTGAAAGGCTTTGATGGCTTCAGAGATCAGTTCATTCTCAATCTGGCTGCGGGTATCAGGTGCTATCATAAATTGCACGCTGCCCAATTGCAGCGTGGTTTGCAACTGCATGATCAGCTCGCCCGCCGCCTTGAAATCACGGCTCTCCAGTTGAATCTCGCCATGTCCGCGCCAGGCGCTGATCTGATTGTTTTTCCCGTAAACAGGATAGGTGCGCTGATTGCCGCTGCGGGTCTTGACGGTAGCGAACGAGGCGGACAGTCTGAGCGCACCGTTCAGGACGGTATTGAGTTGCTGCGCGACATGAGACGGCTGTTTGTCCTGAATATCCGCGCTCAGGCGGGTGACGAGCAGATCATTGGCGACTTCGCGCGCGGCTTCGACCTGGAAATCCACGCGGTTATAGGTTTCAGTTTCGGCATGGGCCGAAATACCGAAAGACAAAAAACTGCACAGCAAGACGATACGCAGCATGACTCCCTCCCGAGGTGAGTGCGTATGCTAAAACAAAAAACGCGCGTATTGTATTTTTCCTGGCTATATAACCAGTGTATTGTTCGCGCAGGTCTTGGCCTGTGCCAATCGCGTCAGCGTCGGCAGCAGGTTCAGGCCGGTTTCTTCCCTGAATGTTTCGGCATTTTCTTTCAAATCGTCCAGGTTAATGCTGACAGTCTCGCCATCGGCGGCAAAGGCAATGGTGTTGCCGCTCTCGCAGGAAGGGAACATCAGTGCGCGTTCGTCGAAGGCATCGAGAATATGCGTGAAGCCGCCCAGCACACCTTTGCAAAGACCGAGCAGATTGACCGCCATGATGCCCTGGTCGCTCAATATGCTGCGGCAGGCCTGATAGAAAGGCAGGCTGTTCAATTCGCCGGGGTGGGCGTGTTCGTTGAAACCATCCACCAGAATCAGGTCGAATTTTTTGTCTGTGCCGAGCACAAATTCCGCGCCGCAGCCGACCACCAGATGGATGCGTTTGTCATCTTCCGGCAGCTTGAAAAAATGTTTGGCAGCGGCAACCACGGCCGGTTCGATCTCGACGATGGTCAGATGCGCCAGCGGGCGGTAGCGATAAAGGAATTTGGTCAACGAGGCTGCGCCCAGACCAATCAGCAGTACTTTGCGCGGCCAGCGGGCCTCGTCGCGCAACAGCAACGAGGCCATCATTTCGCGGGTGTATTCCAGTTCCAGATTCCAAGGGCGGGCGATGCGCATCGCGCCTTGTACCCAGCTTGATCCGAAATGCAGATAGCGCACGCCGGCTTGTTCAGAGATGTCTATGGGAGTAGTCATGATATTAAGGGTAGGGTGGGCACAGCGTGCCCACGTGGATGATGGGGATTGGGTGGGCAGAGTCTACCCACCCTACGATTGGGATGTCCATATATTTAAAAGTCGTCGCGCCTGATCGGTGACTTCCGTTGCAGTCATACCGATAGCGGTTTGTTTCGCCAGTTCATCGCCTGCCGCACCGTGCAAATGGACTGCCAGCAGCAGCGCATCATCTGCGCTTAGTCCCTGGGCGATAAAGGCTGCGATCATGCCGGAGAGCACATCGCCCATGCCGGGGGTGCTCATGCCGGGATTGCCGGTGGTGTTCACGAACATTTGTCCGTCGCGGGTGATGCACAGGCTGTCGGCGCCTTTGAGTACCAGTGCACAGCCAAACATGAGCTTGAGTTTTTGCACGGATGCTGCGCGATCTGCCTGTACTTCTGCGCTGCTGCAATTTAACAATCGCGCGGCTTCGCCCGGATGCGGCGTGAGTACGGTTGCGCTGTTGCGTGCCCGCAGCACGGTGTGAAGATCGGGACGCAACGCGAGAATATTCAGCGCATCCGCATCCAGTACCAGCGCGGCCTCGCCGTGCAGCGCATCGTACAGCCGTTTTTGTGCGGACATGCCGCGCCCCATGCCGCAACCGATTGCCAGCACGGTGCAGGTGGGTAGTGGCTGTGCCGCTGATGCGTCATGAATCATCAGTTCCGGTTGCACAAAGTCCACCACCGGCGCATCGTCCGCCAGCAGGACGACATGCACGCAACCCGCGCCCAGCTTGAGCGCGGCACGCGCCGCCAGCAGTGCTGCGCCTGTCATGCCCGTCGCGCCGCCAATCACGCCAACCGTGCCAAAAATTCCCTTGTGGCTGTCGTGCGGGCGCGCGTTCAGCAGTCCGGTGACCTGCTGTTGCGTGATGACGGGAATCGGTGAGCTCATGGTGTTCTCTGCGAATGTAAGTGGCAGGGCATAGTATAATCGCGTCCCGAATTTTATTCTCACCGTCACCGTCATGTTCAAAGTCTCTGTCGGCAGTTCAGCACTATCCGCTTTTCGTATGGAAAAATTACGCGTCGCCTTGAGCGCCGTCGCACCCGAGGTCGTTGTCATCGATGCGCGTCATTGCTATTTCAGCGCGTTACAAGGCGCGAAGCTGGACAAGGCGCAAGCCGGTCTTCTGGACAAGGTGCTGGGTCTGGGAAAGATGGCGGACGAACCCGCGGGTGAACGCGTACTGGTGGTGCCGCGTTTGGGCACAATTTCACCCTGGTCCACCAAGGCGACCGACATCGCGCAGCATTGCGGTTTGACCGGTGTGCAGCGCATCGAGCGCGGCGTGCAATATTACCTCGCGACCCGCAGCGGAAATGGACTGAATGATGCCGAACGCACGGCAGTGCTGCCGTTGTTGCATGACCGCATGACGGAGTCGGTGCTGGCTGGAATTGACGGTGCGGCGGAAAAAATATTCCGTCACGGTACGTCGCAACCGCTGGCAACGGTGGATGTATTGCAGGGAGGCTGCGAGGCACTCGCCGCTGCCAACCGCGAAATGGGACTGGCGCTGTCACAGGATGAGATCGAATATCTGGTGGAAAACTTCCGGAAGCTGAAACGCAATCCGACCGATGTCGAACTGATGATGTTCGCACAGGCCAACTCCGAGCATTGCCGCCACAAGATTTTCAACGCCGACTGGGTGATCGACGGTGTAAAGCAGGAAAAATCCCTCTTCGCCATGATCCGCAACACCCACGAAAAGAGCCCGCGCGGCACGGTGGTGGCCTATTCCGACAACTCCTCGATCATCGAGGGCTACAAGGTCAAACGCTTCTATCCGGGCGCGGGCGCAAAATACGGCTATAACGAGGACGACGCGCAGATCCTGATGAAGGTGGAGACCCACAACCACCCCACCGCGATTTCGCCCTTCCCCGGCGCAGCCACCGGCGCGGGCGGGGAAATCCGCGACGAAGGCGCAACCGGCCGCGGCTCCAGGCCGAAGGCCGGTCTCACCGGTTTTTCGGTGTCCAACCTGAATATTCCCGATTTTATCCAGCCATGGGAAAATTATGGCAACGCTGAAACTCCTCACCCCTCACCCCTCACCCCTCACTGCACTTATGGCAAACCCGGCCGTATTGCCTCTGCGCTCCAGATCATGCTCGAAGGGCCGATTGGCGGCGCGGCCTTCAACAATGAATTCGGCCGCCCCAACCTGGCCGGCTATTTCCGCACCTACGAAGAACAGGTGGCCGGCGAGATGCGTGGCTATCACAAGCCGATCATGCTGGCCGGCGGCGTCGGCAACATCTCCGCGCGCCACGCGGAGAAGCACCAGATCTCGCCGGGTGCGCTGATCATCCAGCTCGGCGGCCCAGCCATGCTGATTGGCCTCGGCGGCGGTGCGGCATCGAGCATGGACACCGGCGCAAATGCCGAAAACCTCGACTTCGACTCGGTGCAACGCGGCAACCCGGAAATGCAGCGCCGCGCCCAGGAAGTGATCGACCGCTGCTGGCAACTGGGCGATGAAAACCCCATCATCTCGATCCACGACATCGGCGCGGGTGGGCTGTCCAACGCCCTGCCGGAGCTGGTCAACGACTCCAAACGCGGCGGAATCTTCAAGCTGCGCGCCATTCGTAACGAAGAGCCGGGCATGTCGCCGATGCAGATCTGGAGCAACGAGGCGCAGGAGCGCTACGTGCTCGCCGTCAAGCCGGAGGATTTCCCGCAGTTCGAAGCGATCTGCCAGCGCGAGCGCTGCCTCTACGCGGTGGTCGGCGAGGCCACCGCCGAACAGCGGCTGATACTCGAAGACAGCTATTTCAACAACAAGCCGATCGACATGGACCTGTCGGTGCTGCTCGGCAAGCCGCCGAAGATGACGCGCAATGTGGCGCACCTGGCCCGGGAATTGCCCGCTTTCGAGACGGACGGGATCGACCTCAACGAGGCGGCGCTGCACGTGCTGCGCCTGCCGGCAGTGGCGGACAAGACCTTCCTGATCGCCATCGGCGACCGCACCGTCGGCGGTATGACCGCCCGCGACCAGTTCGTCGGGCCGTGGCAAATCCCGGTGGCGGATGTGGCAGTGACTCTGGCAGGGTTCGAGGAATACCGCGGTGAAGCCTTTGCCATGGGCGAACGCACGCCGCTGGCGCTGATCGATCCGGCCGCCTCAGGCCGCATGGCAATCGGCGAGGCCATCACCAATATTGCTGCGGCGCGAATTGCCGAGATCGGCGACATCAAGCTGTCCGCCAACTGGATGGCCCCGGCTGGCCACCCCGGCGAGGACGCCGCGCTCTATGACACGGTGCGCGCGGTCGGCATGGAGCTGTGCCCGGAACTAGGCATCAGCATCCCGGTGGGCAAGGATTCGATGTCGATGAAGACGGTGTGGGAGGAGGGCGGCCAGAGGAAGGAAGTCACCGCGCCGCTGTCGCTGATCATTTCCGCCTTCGCCCCCTGCATTGATGCGCGCCAGACCCTGACGCCCCAATTGCGCACCGATGCCGGCGATACCGATCTGATCCTGATCGATCTCGGCCAAGGCAAAAACCGGCTGAGTGGCTCGGCGCTGGCGCAGGTTTACAAGCAAACCGGCAACGATGCGCCCGATGTGGAGAGCGCCGCCCAGCTCAAGGGGTTTTTCGGTACGGTGCAGCGTCTCAATGCGGATGGGCGCATCCTTGCCTATCATGACCGTTCCGATGGCGGGTTGTTTGCCACCCTGTGCGAGATGATGTTCGCCGGGCATTGCGGCGTGACGGTCGAATTGGACGAATTGTGCATCGAGCGCATCTTCGGCGTGCTGTTCAACGAGGAGCTGGGCGCGGTGCTGCAGGTGAAGCGCTGCGATACGGCAGCGGTGATGGGAGCGTTCTCTGCCGCCGGCCTGCGCGGCGAGCTGCACGTCATCGGCACGCTGAATCGGGACGACCGCCTGGTCATCCAACACTGCAACGAGGAAACCCTGTCCATGCCGCGCATCGAACTGCAGCGCGCCTGGTCGGAAACCACCAGCCGGATGCAGGTTTTACGCGACAACCCAGAGTGCGCACAGCAGGAATACGAGCGCGTTCTGGATGCCGGCGACCCCGGCCTGCACGCGGCCTTGAGCTTCGATCTCAACGACAACGTCGCCGCACCATTCATTGCCAAAGGCAGCCGCCCGCGCATGGCGATCCTGCGCGAGCAGGGCGTCAACGGCCAGGTGGAAATGGCCGCCGCCTTCGACCGCGCCGGTTTCGAGGCGGTGGACGTGCACATGAGCGACGTCATCGAAGGCCGGGTTGCACTGAAGGATTTTCACGGCCTTGCCGCCTGCGGCGGCTTTTCCTTCGGCGACGTGCTTGGTGCCGGGGAGGGCTGGGCCAAGTCGATCCTGTTCAATGCCCGCGCACGTGACGAGTTCGAGGCATTCTTCCAGCGCAACGACACCTTCGCCCTGGGCGTTTGCAACGGCTGTCAGATGATGAGCAATCTTCACTCCATCATCCCCGGCGCTTCAAGCTGGCCGCATTTCGTGCGCAACAAGTCGGAGCAGTTCGAGGCGCGCTTCGTCATGGTGGAAGTGACCGAGAGCCCGTCGCTGTTCCTAGACGGCATGGCCGGCAGCCGCATGCCGATCGTGGTGGCGCACGGCGAGGGCTACGCCGAATTCGGCAGTGAACAGCAGATGAACGCGGCCCAGGTGGCATTGCGCTACGTCGACAATCGCGGCCAGCCGACCGGAAATTATCCGGCCAACCCGAATAGCTCACCCCGGGGCATCACCGGCCTGACCACGCCGGATGGGCGTTTCACCATCATGATGCCGCACCCCGAGCGAGTCTTCCGCGCCGTGCAGCATTCCTGGCACCCCGCGGAATGGCGCGAGGACGGGCCGTGGATGCGGATGTTCCGCAATGCGCGGAAGTGGGTGGGGTGATTTTCTGCCAATTCTGAAATGAACAAGGGCGCCAGTGGCGCCCTTGTTCATTATTGCGGGTAGTTCGCTGCGCTACTTTTTATCGGCTGCCGTTTCTGCCGTTTCTTCAACCTTGGCCTTGGCGCGCAAATCGGAGATCATCTTGTCGATCTGCTGTTGCTGCGCGCGCTGGCGCAGGTTCTGTTTCACCTCGTCGAAGGGTGGCGCCTGCATCGTGCGCGAGTCCTCGAGCTTGATGATATGCCAGCCGAACTGGCTCTTCACCGGTTCGGTGGTGTACTGGCCTTTCTGCAATTTTGTCATGGCAGCGCTGAATTCCGGCACGAAATTGGCCGGGGCGGCCCATCCCAGATCGCCACCCGTGGCCTTGGAGCCCGGGTCTTTCGATTTTTCGGCCAGTTTCTCGAATTTCTCGCCTTTTTTCAGCTTGGCAATGATGTCTTTTGCTTCGGTTTCCTTTTCCACCAGGATGTGGCGAGCATGGTATTCCTTGTCGCCCATCTGGGATTTGATTTTGTCGTATTCAGCTTTCAATACATCATCGCCGAGGGCGTTGTTCTTGATAAAGTCCTGCAGGTAAGCGCGGATCAGTATGGTTTGCCGTGCGAGGTCGATCTGGGTGTTCACGTCGGCCAACTTGTCCATGCCTTTCTTGATTGCTTCCTGGGCGACGATTTCCTCAATAATCAGCTTTTCACGCAGGTTTTTCCGCGTTTCTGGGGAATCCGGTTGGCCCTGCTGCTGGGATTGCTGGAGCAGGAAGTTGAAGCGCGCCTGGCTGATTGGGGCGCCATTAACCGTGGCGATGGCGGCCGTGCTGCCGGCAGGTGCCGCGGTGGGTTTGTTGCCATCCTGAGCGTTGCACGAAGCGAGGGTGAGCATGCTGCCGATGGAGGCTGCAAGAATTCGGGATTTGTATGAAAACATCAATAACATCCTTTGGTTAAAAAAATTTGTAAGGTTGATTATAGTCTATTTAATTCTCGCCGGGAGTGTACGCTTTTATGCTGATGGCGTGAATCTCTTTTTGCAGCATTTCTCCCAGCAGTTCGTTGATCATGCGGTGTCTGGCAATCAGCGATTTGTCGGCGAACTGGGCTGAAACGATAGTCAGACGGTAGTGCCCACCGCCGCTCTTGGCGCCCTCATGGCCGGCATGCCGGGCGCTTTCATCCTCGATTTCCAGGCGTTCAGGGGAAAGCGGGGCGAGTCGTTCACGAATTTTTTCCGGTGTGCTCATGCAGGCAGTACTTTCTTGAATGGTTTGACGGTAACCCGTTCGAAAACCCCGGTCGAGAGGTAAGGGTCGGCCTCGGCCCAGGTGCGCGCGGCTTCCAGAGATTCGAATTCGGCCACGATCAGGCTGCCGGAAAAACCGGCCGGGCCGGGGTCAGGGCTGTCGATCGCGGGAAATGGTCCGGCCAGCGTCAAACGCCCGTCCTGCTGCAAGGCATCCAGGCGAGCGAGGTGTGCGGGGCGGGCGGCCAGGCGATTTTCCAGGCTGTCCGGGGCGTCATCGCCGATAATGGCGTACAGCATCACTGGGCGTCCTTGTTTTCTTCAATTTCAACAACGTATTTTGCCAGCAACATGCCCTGGCCGAGGACGAATACCAGCATCAGGCCAAGGATGCCGAACAATTTGAAGTTGACCCAGGTGTCGGTGGAAAAGTTGAAGGCCACGTACAGGTTGACGATTCCCACTATGGCGAAGAAAGTGGCCCAGCCCAGATTCAGTCTGTGCCAGATGTTTTCCGGCAGGGCCATCTGCTTTCCCATCATGGCTTTAATCAGATTTTTTCTGAAGACGGCCTGGCTGATCAGCAGCACGCCGGCGAACAGCCAGTAGAGTACGG